>NZ_JBJGXI010000020.1:0-86211 GCF_045635475.1 Radiobacillus sp. PE A8.2
TGTGTTTCTTTCAACGACAACTTTAATATCTTATCAAATCATCAACTCATTGTCAATAATTTTTTTATTCTTATTCGTTCGCCTCTCAAAAGCGACTTTATTAATATATCATTTCGCAAGAACAGTGTCAACAACTTTTTTTGTTATGATGTGTTTCTTGTGAAGCGACGTTTATTAATATACCACGCTGCATCATGGAATGCAATAGCGTTTTACAATCCAAAATTATCCTCTTAAGATGCGTGCCTATTTCCTCTATATTATATTTAGCTATTCGCCCAGTGTGACACATTTTTAATAATTAGTTCCTTTACATTTGGTAATCAGCAAGACTAACCCGATTATTATCAAATTCGATACCTTCACCTTCCAAGTTCCATCTTTGAATTCTCGCCACCTCTTCATCAGCGATACTAATCTCCCCATTCCTATTCACAACCCGATGCCATGGCAATTGATACTTATCACTCAAGGAATGCAAGATCCTGACTACTTGCCTTGCCGCTCTTGGACTACCAGCCAGCTTTGCAATTTGACCATACGTCATTACTTTCCCCACTGGAATTCCCTTAATAATCACTAGTACATGTTTAGTAAACTCTTCCATGATACTTCCTCCTGTTCAACGAAATTCAACAATTGACTGATTCTGTTCGATTCTATCACGTAGTTCACTAAGCAACTCCAGTACCTTGTCACTCCTCTCTGTTTTATCAATCTTTTTATGTAGAACAGTATATAATGTAACATCGCGCAATCGTAAGAAATACGGTAAATGTATTTCCCAATCAGCAGGTGCCTGATTTGCTTCTTTATAGCCATCCATAAACGCAGTTAAAAACTTTGCTGCAAATTGATTCCGCTTTTCCTGATCCGTAGCAGCATGTTTGGCCATCACTGTGTAATATACTGGTATGGCGATATCTGAAACAAACCACATATAGCAGCTATCATCAAAATCAAATATATGAATGTTCGTCCCATCATAAAAGAAATTCCCAGAATGAACATCATTATGGATAAGTCCATAATTTTCTTTCGTTATTGGCAACTTTTTTATTTGATTAATAAGATCTTTCGCGTTTGCAATTACTTTATCCTCATATACTGGTATATATCGTTCAACAAATAATAACTCGTCTTGCTCCCATGTTTTTCTGTTAAGATCTGGTGCTAATTGGAAATCCTTTGTAGCAGCGTGCATTTGACCAATGCTATTACCCCAAGCACGGAATAAAGACGTATTAAATTGTTCACTATCTATTTTAACAGGCGATCCTTTTACTTTATCGAATAGACTTGCATAGAAATAAGATTGGTCTTCAGCCTGAACGGTCTCAACAAACCTTCCATCCTTCGAGGCATAAATACGTGGTACTTGTAAGTCACTATTGAAAAGATGGGTGACCCAATTCATCTCTGCCAACAATTCAACATGATTTCGATGCGAACTATGCGTTAATCGTAAAATATATGACTTTCCTTTTTTATATACTTCGTACACATAATTTTCAAAATCACCAAGCAACGTATAATTATCTTCAAGTTCAAAACGATTCCAAGTTTCTTTTTTAATTGCTTCCGTTAACACGCTTGCTACGGATTTTTCCATATTTATTCCCCTTTCACTGATCACGTATCATAATTATATATAGAAGAAACATGATTACAGAATATATTTGCTATTGATTACCAATTGCTTATATTCTCGATTAATTATAGAAATATTTTATCATCAAATACCAGAATTAGCTCCAAACAAAAGCCTCTTCGGACAAGTATGTCTAAAGAGGTTATCAAGCAAATGTCGTATTTAATTGTAGTATCATTTATACTCCTCCAGTTTCTTCATCTATAACGCAACATTTCTATTTATTTTAGTCTACGATCATTAATTAACTGTTGAAGTTCAAAGTTATTCATCATACTATTCACCTTCTTTCTATTTATAACAGATCTTAACTTCAGTTACCTGGGACGGCGCTCACTTACAATTTGTTGTATTTCATACTCGTTAAACATCTTTATCAACTCCCTTTTTCTTTGTTAATTTTATTATAGGGAAGATTTAAGATTTTCTTAACGGCAGTTAGAATGAACTTCTATCAGACTACAGGCTGATTTACTTCTCAGACTCCTTAGACTTAAATCGAATGAAACACAAAGTATTAGGAAAGATAAAGGTTAGGAGGGATTAGACATGGAGGTATCTGAACTCAGCTTGAGGATAGCTATTTCTTTTATTGTTTTATTAGCATTAACAAGAGTGATGGGTAGAAAAGAATTGAGTCAAATGACCTTCTTTAATTTTGTCTCAGGCATTGCGATCGGTTCGATTGCAGCAAGTCTAGCTGTCATTCAAGACTTAAGTATTCGAAACGGAATTATAGCATTAGTTGGCTGGGCTGCATTTACACTAGTGACGGGGCTGATCGATATTAAATCAAAATCCGCACGCACCGTACTTGAAGGGCAGCCGCTAATTTTAATTAAAAATGGTCAAGTGATGGAGGATGTGCTAAGAAAAGCACGCTTAGACATGGATGCTTTGAATGCGATATTAAGAAAAAAATATGTTTTCTCTATTTCGGATGTCCAATATGCCATTTTCGAAACAGATGGTAAAATATCCGTCATGAAAAAAGATTACAAGCAGAGTATTACGAAGGCAGATATGAACATTGAAGCAAAACCAAATATAATCTTTGATATCCCTACTACAGTAGTATCAGATGGTAAGATGGACAAAAAAAATCTCGATAAACTAAACCGTGATGAAAAATGGTTAGAAGTGCAATTAGCACAATATGGGGTAACTTCGATTGAAGATGTATTTTTTGCACAGGTACAAACGGACGGAACGTTATATGTAGATCAGAGAAATGATGTAGTCCATTAATGAAAAGAAGTGATGCGCTATTGCACCACTTCTTTAATTTTTTCTAATAACTGTTCAGCTGATATAATCGCTTCTCCGCCTCCTTGTGCTAAGCTATGACTTCCTCCTCCCTTTCCATTGATAATCGGAAGTATGTTTCCAAGCAGTTTTTTCATACTGATGTGTGTTACTGCAGTTCCGCGCCCAAATACGACTTGTAATTTGTCGCCATTTTGGCTAACGAGTATAACAACACCATCTTCTATATGAGCTATAAGTTTGCGCGTTAGAGTTTGCATATCCTTCATCGAATAACCCATAAATGCTTTTGCAACTACAGAATGGTTATTCGCCTGATAAAGTATATCGTTCGCTTGTAAATCAAGCACTGTCGCTTCTGTTTCGGACAATGCTTTTTCAGTATCCTTTTGCTTAGCTAATAGTGCATCAACGGCAGGAGCCAATTCATTTTCCGGTGCACGTAACTTGTGGTTTAACGTTTGTATGACCCGGTGCTTTTGAGCAAGTTGCGCTAGCACTCGACGACCACATACAAAGTGAACCCTTACTTGCTTCCGTTGTTTCTCCCACCCTAGAATCTTAATCGACATTATTTGTCCAGTTGAGTTGGGATGTGTACCACCACAACCGTTATAATCAAACTCTGGAATAATAACTAAACGGATATTTTCGTCTACGGAAAGATTTTTCCTTAAACGATAATTTTTCACTTCTTCTGGTGTAACCCATACAGTTTCTATCGGCCGGTTTTCTAAAATAATTCGATTACATATCTCTTCTATCTTGGTAAGCTCATACTCAGATACTTGTCCTGTCTCTAAATCAATTGTACAAATCTCACTACCTAGATGAAAGCTAACCGTTTTATATCCAAGTATATCTTCAAACGTAGCAGACAATATATGCTGACCTGCGTGTTGCTGCATGTGGTCAAAGCGGCGTTGCCAATCCAGCATACCTGTTACCTCGGATTCATAGAACAACGGCTCTTTTAAATAGTGTCTAATTTGCCCATCAATCATTTCGACATCCAAGACAGGGTACCCATTTAATGTTCCTGTATCATACGGTTGTCCTCCTCCCGTTGGATAGAATGCAGTTTGGTCGAGCGAAACATAATATCTACCTTCCTGATCCTTTCCTTGTTTTATAACTTTTGCTTTGAACTGTTTCTGATAAGCATCTTGATAATATAATTTATTTTCCAAGAATAACTACTCCTTTACCAATAAAAAAGCTTTCTACCGCCTTTATATTCTGTGATAATATAGACGCAACGTTTCTATCTAGTATAAAGGAAGATTCATGTAAAGATAAATTAAAGCGTTACAGAAGTTGATTTAGATAATGGTCACCATGCCTCTAGAACGGGCCCTAATTTATACATTTTCTTAGCAGAAGAAGATGGAACATGGATAAACAAGGCATTATCATAAATTTTAAATTAATTGGCGAATTAAATGGTGTATTCACTACTCCCAAAACATAATATTAATCATAGGATAGCAGTGATAGGAATCAGGGAGGTATAACTAATGCATTATCAAACTGTTTTTTTTCAAACACCATATGAGGGAAAGCCAATTCATTCATCGGATCTTTTAAATACCATTCACCACTGTGCTATATCATGCAACCATATGACAACAATGCTATACAAAAAGCAGGATCTATTTGGTAGAGGTGAGCAGTTAAGTAATTTACAAGATTGCGCCGAAATTTGCGGACTAATGGTCAATTATTTGGCTCTTTCGAGTAAATTTTCAAAAGTATTTTCAAGTGTGTGTGCTTCAGTATGTGAAGTATGTGGAAGTACTTGCATGCAATTTCCTGATCAAGCATCACAGCAATGTGGTCAAACTTGTTTAATTTGCGCCAAAGCATGTCAACAGTTAACTGCTTAACATTTAAAATATTACAGCTTATCTCAAAGGGATAAGCTTTTTTACTTTTTTGCTCTTATGATATTCTTACATTAAGTAATATTTAGAGAGGAAGAATCAAATGAAAAATTCTCAAGTCGTAATCGTCACTGGTGGCGGAAACGGAATTGGAAAGCAAGTAGCCGTATCGTATGCCGAAGCAGGCTATAGTGTAATCATTACTGATGTGGACGAGATTAGTGCAGAACAAACGGTAAATGAAATTAATGCAAAAAATGGACAAGTAGTTTTTGTACATGCTGATTTACGGAAACCAGAAGATATCAAACACTTATTCAAACAAACCATCTCTGAATTTGGCAGCATAGATATCCTGATTAATAATGCTGGTGTTTCCAGATTTAAATCCGTATATGAGCTTACCGTCGAAGAATGGGATGATGTGATCAACACAAATTTACGAGGAACGTTCCTTTGCGCACAAGAAGCAGCTAGATACATGCGCACAAATGTTCATGGTGGTTCAATTGTAAATATTGCATCGACCCGAGCCTTTATGTCTGAAAAAGATTCAGAGGCCTACGCGGCGACTAAAGGCGGAATTGTTGCATTAACCCATGCTCTTGCACTTTCCTTAGGTGATGATCAGATTACAGTTAATTCGATTAGTCCTGGCTGGATTCAAACGAATGACTATGACAAGCTATCAGAAGCTGACCATAAACAACACCCGTCACAACGAGTTGGAAAACCATTAGACATTGCTAGAGCATGCCTGTTCTTAACTGATCTAGAGAACGATTTCATCACCGGCGAAAATATTATTATCGATGGCGGTATGATTCGAAAAATGATTTATGGTGAATAAAGTATGAAAGATGAATGGTCGCTTTTGTGCGCCATTCATCTTTCATTTAGCGATTAGTCCGTATAGAATATATTTTCGTTTGCTCACCATTAAGATAGTAAGCATCATCAGTGTACTCCCAGCCATACTTTTCGTAATAATTTTCCAATTCCGAACAAAGATAAATATGTTCAAAGTCTTTTGATTCACGTATAGCATGAGAAAGAATCACAGCACCATAAGCCTTGCCCCTTAATGGTGGAACTACATACAAACAAGCAAGCCACGGGAATAAATCCTGACGACTGATTAGATCATTTCTGAGCATAGCATAGGAACCCACAATCTCGTTATCGATTACTGCGATATAAAACCGCGGTAATCCATTTCGATTTTCAACTGCATGCACCATGCAATCACGGTAGAACTTATAATTATCGGAACTTCCCCAATGCCTCCAGAAAAACTTTACCGCTTCATCAAAGAGATCTTTCCTTTCATTTACATGATGTATTTCAAGCATCTTAGCTCCCCCCTCTAGAAACATTACTTGTCAATGATAATTTGTTGTTTTATTAATCTTATAGTACAATCACTGAAAATCCAATAAAAATTGCAGGATGTGGATACATTGAAAATAGTCGTTACAGGCGATACACACATGCCAATGCGAGGAAAAAAACTACCTTCTAAGCTTATAGAGTCTTTAAGCAATGCAGATCTTATTTTGCATGTAGGTGATTGGAGCACAATTGAAGTTTATGATGAATTGACAAGATATGCTCCAGTTGAAGGAGTGGTAGGCAACGTAGATCAAGAAGAAATACAGAAAAGATTTGCACAAAAGAAAATCATCACCCTAGATAAGGTGAGAATTGGGTTAACCCACGGACACGGCAAAGGAAAAACTACTGAAAAACGAGCGATAGACATGTTTAAAGATGATGCTGTAGACATTGTTACTTTCGGACATTCGCATATACCTGTTCTACATCACTATAACGACCTTATCACCTTTAATCCCGGCTCCCCAACGGATAAACGACGACAGAACCAATATTCATTCGGAATCATTCAGATTTCTGAAACAGTGGCAATTCAGCATGTTTATTATGACACAAAGGAATGAATTTACAGCGGCGTATTCTTCCTAAAGTTATGGTATGAGTCACGATTGCAGTCATCGTGACTATACTCGTTTTTAAACTTTCAGATTTGCCATACCTAAGTGTGTTTTTTGTCGATATCGTGTATCTGTTCCCGACAAAATAATAAGCAAGATTACCATAACACCCCATTAATACTTTTTTCCTATTGTACCACTTTATTGTCCTTCCGCTATTGGATGTTTGACATTCCATGTACATAGACTTGTTGTTATCCCAACAAATAATACAGCTAATGCAGATAAAAAAAAGGTTTGCGAGGAAAAAAGATAGCCGCCTAGGATGATGACCATACCATCGATCAGCAATATAAGTAAACCAACATTAATACCTGACATATCGGAAACGAATTGTGCGATTAAATCGGTTCCGCCTGTACTCGTCTTAAAACGTAGCATGATGCCGATCCCTAATCCAACTAAGATACCCCCAATAACAGCATTCAATGGGGCATCCAACTCAAACGAAATATGTTGAGCAAGTAGATCTATGGATAAAGAAGAAACTAATAGTCCATGTAAGCTATTAAAAAAGTACGATTTGTAATAAAACCAGGCAATAATGAAAACAGGAATACTAATACATATAATCGTCAGCCCTGTTTCGATATCAAACAAATAGTGGACGATTAAACCTAAGCCAATCACACCACCATCTAAAATTTTAAATGGCGTAAAAAAACCATTAATCCCTATCGATATGAATATGCTACCTATTATAATAATTAATCCTCTACGAAGAAATTCCATCTAATACCACACCTTATGAAAGTACCCTTTTTATAATCTTATGCTTGTACTTTTATAAAAATGGCATTGCACTAGGAATGAATAATTTATTTTGCTATAACATTCTCAAGAAACGCTTTAATTTCTTGTTTGTTTTTTAATTGAATAACCTTTCGCCCCTCACCTTTAGCTAAAAAGTTCGCAAACCTGCTTTGCATTTTTTTCTTTCTAGAACTGTAAGTGGTCACAATAAACTTTAAAAATTTCCAATCCATTTTCTCGGTACACCCTTCTCCCATGTCTACTCTCGTATTCCCCAAGTTCGTTAACCAGCGATTTAATACCCGAAATAGACATAGGTATAGCGGCAGTTCAAGATAAATAATCGTATCTGCTGCTTCAAACCGAATATCAAAAGTACTACTATAATTACCTTCTATAATCCATGACTCATTTCCGACTATTTTTCGCTGTGCGTCTGCAAACTCTTCACGAGGTGCTTCCACCCAACCCGGTTTCCAATGATAAGCATCTAGATGAAATACCTCTATTTCTAATTGTTCTCCCAACCTTCTTGCAAAAGTGGATTTCCCGACACCTGCAGAAATTCCAACAACCATGATCCGTTCCATTTAGGTAGCCCCCTGATTCGATAAGATAGGTATTAATTATAATGCAACATATACTATCAGAAAACTAGTTTCACAATTTTATGTATACAAAAAACTTCCCCCAATTGATAACTTCAAATGCGGGAAGCATAATTGTGTATTATTACATTGGTAACCAGCCAACTTTCCATACTTGTGTAGTCTTGTATTTAATTAGTCACAGAGCTGGATTTGTACCGCTATATAATCTCATGAAACAATTTCTTGGTCTTACAAGTCCGCTAAACTTTGTTCATCAAATAAAGAATTCTTTACGACATACCTCATCCTTTATTATAGCTTTAACAAGTAATACATTGCTTGCAGTCACGAATAGTTCGGGCTGCAATAATCCAACTATATGCAGCTGCAAAAAGCTAACATTCAGTATTATAGAAATTGATTAATACAAGAAATTTTTCTAGAAAATAACTAATTTACTTTCGAAACCTATTTCTCATTAGTATAACTGATATTTTTCCTATCGCCTATGGGTATAAGAATTGTATATTATCCAACACTAAAAAACACGATTATTTGGGGGAAAAAGCATGGAACTACAATTGATAGAAGTATATATCCCAAAAGAAGGACTATCATTATTAAATAAACAAATCGAAAATTTCTCGATTATCTCTCACTGGCACAGTCATAGTTCTGAACAATATGAGTTAATTAAGATTCTTGTTAAGAAAAAACACTCTGAAGAAATTTTAAATTATTTAGAGATGGACTCCAAGTATAATGAGGAACTGCATGCATTGTTATTTTCAGTACAAACATATATTCCAAGGGTCACAGCTGACGAGGAAGAGAAACAAGAAGAAAAGCAACCTGATAATGATAAAAAGGAATTAATGCGCGCTAGCAGACATGAACTATATACGGTTGTAGAGTCATCTAGTAAAATTTCTAGAAGCTTCACATGGTTTTTAGTTTTATCAGCGATTGTAGCAACAGCGGGGATTATGAAAGACAGTGCAGCCGTCGTCATTGGCGCAATGGTAATCGCCCCATTAATTGGACCATTTACATCAGCAGCCTTTGCATCAGTACTAGGCGATTACAAGTTATTACGCAAATCAGTACTTACATCCCTGTATGGTCTATCTGTACCTTTCGCGATTGCCATCCTGTTCGGTGCAATTTTTGAATTACCAACTTACAGTGATGAGTTTATGGCTCGTACTAAAATTGAAATCATGGACATCGTTGTTGCCATTGCAGCTGGGGTAGCCGGCGCATTGTCATTTATAAAACGTGTCTCGGAAGCATTGGTTGGGGTAATGGTTTCGGTAGCCTTACTTCCACCAACTGTTGTTACAGGAATGTTAATCGGTTCAGCAGAGTGGTCCGTTGCATTAACACCACTAATACTTTTACTCGTAAATATTCATTCTATTTTATTGTCGGCAATACTCGTATTTTGGTTCAGTGGCATAAAACCCGTTAACTGGCAAGAAATCCAAATAGCAAATACATCTCGAAAATACGCGCTATTGTTTGTTAGTTTAGTAATTATTATTTTAAGTATTACGATATTTTTTATTTCATTTTAATATAAAAAAGGAGACATCTTGTCCGTTCCAGCAAAATTACCTACTTAACCATCAGTTTGATGGCGACGGATATGTCTCCTCATGTGTTATATATTTTTCATTAATATAGTCAATAAATCCTTCAACATAAAATGGATCAAACTGTGTGCCTGAACACGCTCGTAGTTCTACAATCGCTTCGACAAATGTTTTTGTCTTTTGATAAGGCCTTTCTGTAGTCATCGCATCAAAGGAATCTATAATACAAAGAATTCGTGCAAGCTTTGGGATCTCTAGTTCTTTCAGTCCATGTGGATATCCTCTTCCATCATAACGCTCATGATGTAGCTCAACGCATGGAATTAAATCCTCAAACTTCTTGGTAGCTGCAACGATGTCTTTCCCCCAGGTTACATGCATTTTAACCATTTCCCACTCGGCATCGGTAAGCTTACCCTTTTTATTAATAACGTCTCTTGGAACCTCCAACTTGCCAATGTCATGAATAAGAGCGCCGAGCATTAATGTTTTTCTCTCATGGTCTTTCAAATCAATTAATTTGCTGAATTCTACTGTATATTTGAAGACACGTTTACTATGACGATACGTGTAAATATCTTTTCCAAGAAATAGTTTTAACTGTTGTTCCAATTCTTCTACTGGATAATCTATTGATATGGACTCCATTTCTGTTCCAAATACATGCGTATTGTTTTTACCTTGAGCCTTCGCATAATACATCGCTTGATCTGCCTGACTAAGAAATTCAGAAGAACTAATAATTTCTTCAGAATGTTCAATAATACCAGCTGAAAAAGACAGGCAACCATAAGGAAGTAGCTCTACTCCTTTAAAATACGTATCATTCACTTGTTTTCTTAATTTATCGATAAATACAGATGCTTCTATATCTCTAGTATCTGGCATTAAGATAACAAACTCTTCGCCGCCATATCGAGCGACGACATATCCTTTTGGGTTACACTCTTCCTCTAATCGTTCTCCGAAGAACTTTAATAAACTATCTCCTTGCAAATGCCCAAAGCCATCATTATATTTTTTAAAATCATCAATATCTAGCATTGCTAAACTAAGGGACTGCTTACTATTTTTAATCTCGAATAGTTTTTTATCCAATATTTCTTTAAAGTATCCGTGATTGTTTAATCCGGTTAGATGGTCGATATTTGCCTTATTTGCCACTTCTTGATACAATCTGAAGTGCTGTTTAAAAGCAAAGGAAAGTAACATTGCTATACTGCTAAAAATTATTAGTCCAAATAATGGTTCTGCTTTTAACAAAAAGCTTAAAACAATTGATAATAGCATCGTACTCATGTAGCTTTCTATAGCACCCTTTATGACACCCTTCATAGCACTTATCAAGCTTTCATTTTTTACAATCCAAAAGAAAATACTTATCATAAGAACATTGATAGCAAAATATACGGTGAGTGACAATAGATATGAAAAGAAAAACAATGAATTAACATTTCCTACTAATCCACCAGTTAATATAAATATATAATATGCACTAGTGATCATTAGAGTATAAATAGATAAATTAAATAAATATACCCACCAAGGTAACTTATGATCATACAAGTATTGTATTAAACTTGCTAAAAGTAATACAATTAATGATGTTTCAAGACCAAAAACAAAAACACACCCCAAATAAACGGCAGAATCCATGGAGAGCGCATTTCCTTCTGGAGGCAATAGAATAATAAAATGATTTAATAATAGTACTGTACCAATTAGAGCATATCCCAATACCCAATCCGAGTTGGTTTCAAATGGAAACACACCTATATATATATAAATAAAGGCTGCCATTACAGTCACAATAGTAAAAAACATATTTTTATTTTTAAGATATGTCATAAGTTATCACTCTCATAAGTAGTATTGGGAGAGAGTATCAGCTCTCTCCCACAAAAAATTTACACACCTACAATTTTAAAACCAGATGTTAATGCTGCAATAAGTGATCCAATAATTACGGCATTGATTAGAAGACCTGTAAGTTTGATTCCAACTTTGTTGCTTTCGTTCTTTTTCATCTTAATTCACCTCCCTTAAATGAGGCTCATAAGAAGTTTTATCTGTTTGATTTTTACTTACCATCTTATTTTGAATATAAATGAATATACCAATATTCATTATTACGTCGCCAATACTTATAACCTGACTCTTCGGATATGGGTCCGTTATAGGAATGATATCTCCTAAAAATGCAAGATTTGTAGATTCCGTTATTAGTGCATGCTTTGCATATAATCCTTGTTTTATCGTATCAATGTAAACTGGATCTAATATTATGGAGGCTTCTTCTGATACAGGCATACGCCCGCCATTAACGATCATCACTAAGAAGTTCAAGAAAACACCAGCCATTATGATATTCAATCCCAGATGATCACGATTAATCCATAAAAAGAACAAACCTATTATGTATACTGCCATAAAGACATAGTTACTTATTGATGCTATAAATTGTACACTATTTTGCAAATAAAAAACAGTTACTTGAACTAAAAGTAAAACTGGAAAAATCCACCCCCATTTAAATAAAGGCTTGGACAGCCAGTCCAATTTTCCTTTTCGAAGTAGCCCAACTATAAACGAAATAATAATGCCATCAATCACCATATCTATTACACCTAAATTCTATTTTTTATCGATTAATGTAAGTAAATGTTAATACTCTCTATATTGTACCAGAATTCACTTAAAATTCTATATGTTTTTACAAAATTTTCAATAAAATTTGCTGAATTTCCCAAATGAATAATATTCAATCTAGATATTTGTCGTTATACTTCCTATTATTCACGTAAAGCAGTGAGTTTAATAACGTAATTATTTCTTACAACTAAAAAAACAAGCCATGTTGACTTGTTTCAATTTGTTTGCATTTATAATTATGAATGAGTGCCATCAATGATTGTTCCAATGCTTAATGGTAATTTTATTGTGAAGGTTGTACCTTTACCGAGCTCACTATCTATATAAACCGTTCCACCATGACTTTTTATTATACTAAAACAAATTGCTAATCCTAATCCAGTACCTGTTTTCTTGGTGGTAAAGAATGGTTCGCCAATTTTCCTTAGATCATTTTCTGAAATACCTGGACCTTCATCTTTTACCGATAGGAATGCATGATCACTTGTCTTTTTAGCATAAATTGATATTGTTCCATGTTCCATTATTTCAATTGCATTTTTAATAATATTGATTAGTACTTGTTTCATTTTTGTATCTTCACATTCAATGATCATCTCTTTTGCTTCGAATGCTGTAGTAATCTCAATGCTTTTAATAACAGCCTGTGTATCTAAAAGCATTTTTACATCATTAACTAAGTCTATAAGATTCTGATTTTCGCGTCTCTCTGCATGCGGCTTAGACAATAATAAGAGCTCAGAAGTAATTCGCTCGATTCTATCAAGTTCATTATCGATCACTTCATAGTATCTATCTTTTTGATTGGATTCTTTTATTAATTGGAAAAATCCTTTAATGGTAGTCAAAGGATTACGTATTTCATGACAAATCCCTGCAGCAAACTGACCTGCAAAAGCTAGCTGTTCTGAACGAAGCACTTCATTTTCGACTGATTTTTCTCTATTTATTTGATCCATGATCGATGTTGTTGCTTTATTCTTATCTAATTTATAAAAAGGCGAACGAACTAATGATATATCCGTCATATAATATTCATGATCATGTAACAATTGTGTCAAAGATGATGCTGATAACGTACGCCCATTATAGGCGCATACCGTTATTAATTGATGCTTATGTACGAAAGAATCTGCTTCATGCTCATAGCGATGTAACAACTCAGAGTCTTCGATTCTCACATGTCCCCATACTCGAAGCGGAATGTTCGCTTTTTTAAATGGACTAATTAAATCTGATAGGTTATCAAGCAAAGCATACTCATCTTGACCTGGTTTTTGATAAAAGTTACTAATATCTACGAATTTTATGTTATCAATATCAGTCTTCGAAATGTAAGCTCTAGAAAGGTTATCTTTAAGATATTCGATATTTTGACGTGTATCTAGTAATAGAATCCCTTGGTTATATTTAATTCCTTCTAACACATAACGTAATACACCATCTAAATAATTTTCCATATTACTGTACACATAAATTATATGACTTCCGATAACAAAATTATTGTTATGTACAATACTTGATTCTACATCTTTTTGATTCGATATCATATTTGCTTCCCTTTCCTTTATCATGATAGCTATAGTCCGTATAATTGATAGCAATAATTATAGCAACATTATCCAATAATTAAAAGGTTTGATGACGTTAGAATCTATATCTGTAGAAGAATATTTACTGTAATACTATTGTCCAAGATAAAATTATGTATTTTCAATATATATAGGCTTATATGCAGTTATTTCTGTATACTATATACCCATATTTAAACAAGCAAAAACATTCTGATCAAGTTTATTTAATTTTTTCTACTTTTTCTTATTATACCAACTGATAATGTAAGTAGCGGTATTATTAACCCCACTGTTATAGAAAGCGGGATCCACGTGCTAGTCAAAAATTGATTATAATAAATCACATTTGGGGCAAGTACAACAGCAAATACAACAAGTAAATAAGCTAATGGAATAGTCAATGTCTTATAACTTTTTAAGCTTAGTACTCGACTTGCACCTAAAGCTAGTACATAAAATGTGACTGTAATTTTAAAAAATATTGTAAAGAACCATACGATTGCGACGACAATCTCAATACGTTCTAAAAAGTCTGCAATACTAATTTTCTTACCTAAAACATACGTAGGATATGTATTTCTTATTGTAAAATCTACCCCTAGTATAACTAGGCACATGAATGTGATTATAGTAAGTGTTATGCCGCCTAGTGTTACACCTACAAGAAACCCCTTCCTGGCGTTTTCTGGTCGATTCACATATTTCATAATAGCCAGTAAAATAATAAGTTCAAGGAATGGGTAACCAATTAAAGGAATAACGCCTGCAAACATATCAGCGATATTAGTTTGCAAAATGGGTTGTATCTTTTTCATTTCAGCTCCAGGTATAACAAAAACTAGTAACATGACAAGTGAGATAAACGTGTAAGGGAAAAATATCTCTGATGTACGTCCAAGTACTTCTAACCCCATTCGAACACCGATTAAGCAAGTTAATATCGTTAATAGTAGGATTACTTCCATCGGCGTACCAACTAGAATTTGTGTAGCAATAAAATCCCCCAT
Organism: Radiobacillus sp. PE A8.2; assembly: GCF_045635475.1. Classification (NCBI taxonomy): domain Bacteria; kingdom Bacillati; phylum Bacillota; class Bacilli; order Caryophanales; family Bacillaceae; genus Radiobacillus; species Radiobacillus sp. PE A8.2. Next base: position 14,984 of record NZ_JBJGXI010000020.1, read on the forward strand.
TCCCCTTAGATTTCCAGCTGCGACAAAAAATATTAACAATATAAACACCAAAGAGATAACCTTGCCAATCCATTTACCGTAAACAAACTCCATCAATTGAAATAAATCTTTCTTTTCGTTTATTTTAAACAGCTGATTGTAGATTAGTACAATACCTATACCAATTAATGTAGCAATAAACACGGAAATCCAGCCATTTTCTTTGCCAAAAGATGTGGCAATTGATGGACCAATTATAATCGCAGTTCCCAACACATTCATAAACACTAATATAGTAAATTGTCTGCCACTTATTTTAACCTCTGTATCCATCATGCTACCTCCCAGTTAACAGACTATCTTTCTTTATATTGCTGTAAAACTTTTGATAATGGCTCTGCAACTGGTTGAAATAAATAATCCATTAACAAGGAGGGATTCGGAATTGGATAGCCTAGTGCTAAAGTAACCGAAAAAAATACAGCAATAAGAAAGCCCATCACAAATGTGATTGATTCCTTTTTCGATTCCGTTTTTTTAACTTTTTTTAATTCGAACCAAAATATAAATACAGAAATTACCATAATACCAATCCCAATAAGCATCATTCATTCCCCTTGTTTTTTTCTGGTATATCTCGCATAAAGCTTTCTGTAGTTGTACCCGTTCTACTGATCTTAAATTCAGTTTCCAACTCTACTTTTACATTTACGAATTCTCGATTCCAGTTTTGCTTTAATTCTTCCCATAGCTTTGGCTGTGAGCGCTTAATTTCCTCCCCAAATCCAAAAATATCACTTTTGAATTCTTTTGCTTTTGTTATACTAGAATTTATTATTTGCTCAGTTCTTTCTTCAAATTTCTGCTCAATCTTTTTGATGTTGGCTTGATCATACAAATCGATATCACATTGAACCTCACCAATATCTGCTTTTATTTTCGTATTAATATTAATCCCTAGTTGGTTATTGATTAACTTAACAGTAATATTCGTCTCTGAATTTGCTACTTCTGCTGAAATTGTTCCACTCTCGCCACATTCCACCCAACCAATCGTATTCGATATGTTATCTGTAATATAATTAAAGCCTTTACTTTCACTTTCATTTAGCCATCCAATTAATTTATCACCTTGAAACACTCCAATATGATTAACATGGACAGTCGTAAGGGGATCAGTAGTTTCCATGTTGTTTAACTTTGCTCCTTGATCTGGGTCACCCTCAACATAAATACCTGTTAAGACAGCTTGTTTTCCTTCACTTGTTAATGAACTAATTAATTCATCTAATTGAACTGCTTTTGTTGGCGCCCATTGGTCCTGTGATGTTTGTAAGCTATCGGATATTTTGTTAGCAGGTACTTTTTCTAAAGGTGTCAACACTTTAATAACTTCTTCCGCTTGCAGACCCTTAGCAATTGCAATAGCGAAGTCTGTACGCATTTCATGATCACGTGATAAAAAATCTAACGCAGGTGCTATACCTTTCTCAGCCATTTCTTGCCCAACGAGAATAATACGTATATGGGATAAATAAACTTTTCTAGGAGTCACCGTCGTAAGCTTTCGAATTGCTTCAAATAACGTTTTACCTGTTGCTGTATAAGTAGTGGTTGCTGTTCTTGTTGTAAGTGCCTTTCCAGCAATTTCTCCTGGATTAATCACTTGTGCGGTTACTTTATAACCATCTTCATGGGTATCGATCCCGATTGCAGTAGCTATAGCGAGCTCACTTAATTCACGTGAACTCCAACAGCCTGTTAAAACAAAACATGATAATATTATTAAAATAATTTTCCCACTTGTTTTGCCAATCATTTTTAACAATGTTCATACCTCATTACTTTGATGGTTTAGGCGGCTTCTGATTCTGTCCTTTTTCACGTTTTATATCTTTCTGATTAATAAGTCTTGGTCTATTTTCAAGCATTTGAAGCGGCATTCGAACTAATGAATCCTTCTGATCCTCCGTATTGAATGGGCCCATCGGTGACAGGTAAGGTATTCCAAACGAACGTAGGCTAGTTAAATGCATGACCATCACGATAATACCTAAGATAATACCGAATAAACCAAAAGTTGCAGCTAGCGTCATAAACAAGAACCTTATTAATCGAACTGAAAATGACATGTTGTAGCTTGGTGAAACAAAGCTGCTAATTGCAGTAAGTGATACCACAATTACCATAATTGCTGAAACGATGCCTGCTTCTACAGCTGCTTGACCTAGAATAAGTGTACCGACGATCGAGATTGCTGACCCAACCGCACGTGGCAGTCTGATTCCTGCTTCACGTAATATTTCAAAGGTGATTTCCATGATTAAAGCTTCCACGTAAGCCGGGAAAGGGACTCCCTCTCGTTGTGCAGCGATACTGATCAAAAGTGTCGTCGGAATCATCTCTTGATGAAAAGTAGTTACTGCTATATAAGCAGATGGTGTTAGCAATGCTAAGAAGAATGCAAAAAATCGTAATAACCTTACTAAACTAGATATATCACTGCGTTGATAATAATCCTCAGGTGATTGAAAAAAATCAACAAATAGAGATGGTACTAATAGTGCGAAAGGTGTACCATCCACTAGAATCGCTACTCTACCTTCTAATATACCTGCACTAATAGCGTCGGGCCTCTCCGAATAATTAATGGTAGGAAATGGTGTGAAGGTTTCGTCTTGTATTAATTGTTCAATATAGCCACTCTCTAATATGCTATCAATGTTAATTTTCTTAAGTCGTGTCTTTACTTCCTTGACAACTCCATCGTCTACGACTCCGTTTAAATAAGCAATAGCTACACCTGTTTGTGTTTTTTTGCCAATGTTTTGTGTTTCAATCCAGAGATTAGGATCTTTAATTCTTCGTCTTATTAAAGCCGTATTTGTTTGAAGTGTTTCCGTAAAGCCATCTTTAGGTCCTCTTACCACTTGTTCAGAACTTGGCTCTTGGATGCCTCGTTGTTCCCATCCTCTTGATCCGACCACTAAAGCTTCCGAGTATCCATCCAGCATGAGGATGGTTTCACCAGCTAATAAATTTTCATATAATTCCTCGAAAGTACTGATTTCTGATAATTCAGCACCTGGTAGTGAACAATCTTTGATTATTTCTAAAAAATTAACTTCTTCTTTTGTAATCTGTTCCCCTAAGTCTACTTCTCGAACATCAATCATCAACGTTTTCATGATAAAATTGTGAACTAAATCTTTGTCAACCAATCCATCGGTAAACAGGATTAATGCTTCCAGTGGATTATCTTTCCCTATCTTAAATTGTCTTGAGACAATATCATTGCTATGTCCCAATGTTTCCATTACTTGCGACAGGTTTTCCTTAACAGAATAATTAATGGGCATGTCATGTTGACTAGCTACCGTTTCAGTTGTAGTCGATTGTCTGCTTTTCCTTCTTTTTATCGATGTGAACCGTCTGCTCATAGATGTACTCCAAACTCTTCATATTATTAGCAGTTTTTTCTGTTTTGGCTTTTTTATGCGAAACTGCGCTATAAAAATAAATTATAAAAGGAAAGAACACTATACCGACCAACTGCAGATGCATTAAAATGTAGATAGTAATATTAGTAATAGAGGTTGTTCAAAAAGGGACCAATAATGACTAACGAGGAGGCGTTTTTATGAAAGTCGAACCATTAACCATAACTCGACTAGCAATGTTCTGGTTGATTTGCTATGTCTATTTCACCATGGGGTATGGAGGACCAGCTTATTTACATATCGCTGTTATTTTAATTACTTGTGTGTTTACATTGAATCATTTTCTACTATTTTCAGCAATTGGTTCTAAACTACTTGTCTTTATTTGTTTAGTTGATGTTTCCATGTCTACTATATTAAATTTTATGTTTCCTGGGACAATTTATTTAATCTTATTCGGCGTAATTGCTGTAACTGTTTCCTTATTTACAGGTAATAAAAAAATCCTTGGTTCCTTCATGGCACTATTTTTTCTAATTTGGCTTATTAACATTGTTATTTCTTATTTGCGTACAAATGAAGTCTTATTATTAGATGATTTGATTAGCTTCTCATTTATCATTTTCGGTTCGATTGTAGGTCGCTTAATTTACCAGTTACATGCTGCCCAAAAACAAATAAAAGATCAATACGGTCAATTAAATGATTCGCATTTTGCATTAAAGGATGCACATGAACAATTACAACATTACTCTAGGCAAGTTGAGGCCTTAACCGTCGTTCAAGAGCGTAATCGAATTGCCAGAGAGATTCATGATACAGTCGGACATAAAATGACCGCACTATTAGTTCAACTAAGGCTAGCAAAGGAATTGCAAAGTCAACAAACTGATCAAGCCAGTGATACACTAGTAACTTGTGAACAATTGGCTAAGGATGCCTTACAGGAAATTCGTCTTTCCGTACAAACCCTTCATGAAAAAGAAGATGACTATAAAGGTGTTATCGCTAACATCCGTGCGATATTAGAAAATTATCAATCTACAACAGGACTAGAGTCTGAATTAGAAATCAAAGGGGATCCGGCGAACATTCCAATATCAATTCAACCTATAATCACTCGAATGATTCAGGAAACCATTACAAATGCCGTACGTCACGGTCAAGCGGAGAATTGTCAAGTAACGATCGACATTGATGCCGATGCAATAACGGTTAGCGTGAAAGATGATGGTGCAGGTGCGAACCATGTTGAGCCTGGATTCGGCTTAATTACAATGCGCGAACGGGTTATCGAGCATGGAGGGAATATTTCGTTTGAAGGCATAGCTGGACAAGGATTCACTGTTCAGGCAAAGTTTCCACAAAAATCGATGAAATGGAAGATTGGTGGTGTATCATGATCAAACTATTAATTGTTGATGATCAACAGCTTATGCGTGATGGATTAGCTTCCATCCTGCAACTAAAACAAGGATTAGAAGTTATCGGTGTTGCCTCAGATGGTTTAGAAGCTTTTGAAAAAGTAAAAGAGTTGCTGCCTGATATCGTATTAATGGATATTCGCATGCCAGGTACCAATGGTGTTGACGGTACAAAACTTATCTATAACACATTTCCCAATGTGAAAATTCTGATGCTGACGACCTTTAAAGATAGTGAATTAATCTTTGATGCTTTAAAAGAAGGAGCAAGTGGATATTTATTAAAGGACATGCCTACAGACGGGATCGTGCAGGCGATTAATACGGTTCATGCTGGTGGTGTAGTGTTACCGCAAGATGTGACTAAACAAATGATGGAAGAAATTAATTACGGAAAATCTCCAGCACATCATCACATCGATGAAAGGTCATCGCTTGTCAAAGCGTTGACAGAAAGAGAAGTAGAAGTATTAAAGTTATTAGGACTTGGCTTAAATAATAAAGAAATTGCTGAAAAGCTATTTATTACCGAAGGAACGGTAAAGAATCATGTATCAAACTTAATAAGTAAGCTCGAAGTCCGCGACCGTACGCAAGCAGCCATTTATGCTGTCCGGTACCGCGTTACCAACTTTGATACATGACTTTTAGCATAGCTAAGCTAGCCCAAACGACAGAGTGATCTGTCGTTTTTTTGTGTCAAAAATCTACCTGAAGCTAGATGGCAAAGCGTATTAAGCTAGTTACAATTTAAGTAATCAAATGATGGAGGCGAGCTTAATCATGTTACAAGTAAAGCAAATATCAAAAAGCTATGGTAAAAAACAGATTGTTGATCACATCTCTTTTTCTGTAAATAAAGGAGAAGCATTTGGACTTTTAGGTCCCAACGGTGCTGGTAAATCCACAACCATATCCATGATTTGCGGACTTATTGATGCTGATCAAGGCGCAATAGAAATTGATGGATTATCGATAAATAAACATACCAACGAGATTAAACGTAAAATCGGCATCGTTCCGCAGGATATCGCCCTTTATCCTACAATGTCTGCACGGGATAATCTTATTTTCTGGGGCAAGATGTATGGTCTATCCTCAAAATCAGCGAAAAACAGAGCAAATCAAGTGCTAGCACTCGTTGGTTTAGAAGAACGTGCAAAAGATAAAATTGAAACATTTTCTGGAGGAATGAAACGCCGAATTAACATTGGAGCTGCATTAATGCATGAGCCTGAACTACTCATAATGGATGAACCAACTGTCGGTATTGATCCGCAATCGAGAAATCATATTTTAGACACAGTCAAGCAATTAAACCAACAAGGGGTCACCGTCATCTACACGAGTCACTATATGGAAGAAGTTGAATTTTTATGTAATCGGATTGGAATCATCGACAACGGACAGATGATTGCAATCGGTACAAAAACAGATTTGTGTAACCGTCTCTCGAATGGATCATTCATTCATTTAACAGTAGCTGATCATAATCAAAAATTAATTGATGAGATAGAAGCATTAGATTGTGTAACAAAAGTCATCAATAAAGAAAATGGAACAACCCTTGAAATAATAGTGCCTGATCCTAAAATAGCACTTGGTCGTATTGTTACGCAGGCTTCTGCGCTCGGTATTAACGTAGTATCTGTCCACGTGAAAGAACCAAATTTAGAATCGTTATTTTTGCAATTAACCGGACGATCATTAAGGGATTAAGGAGGAATTGAAGAATGAGGAGTTTAACGATTGCTGGCAAAGACCTGCTGATTCGGCTAACAGATTGGAAAGGCTTTGTCACTATGCTACTATTACCAGTTATCTTAACCGCCATTTTAGGATCGGCGCTCAGCAGTGCTTTTAGTGATGATGGTGCGTTGCCAGAGACAGTTGTTGGCATTTATGTTGATGATCATGACGAAATGGGCGAAAGATTTGTTGAAGATGTATTGATGAGTGATCAATTAGAAGAACAATTTACTGTACACATGCTAGAAAGTTCGGATCAAATCGAGACACAATTGTTAGAACAATCGATTGATGTTGGTATTCATTTTCCCTCATCATGGTGGGAAGCCTTACTAGAAGGGTCTTCACCTAACGTTAAAATAATGTCTACTGCTGACCAACAATTGCAATCTAATATTGTCCAATCCATGCTCGACTCCTATGTAACCAGAATATCTACTATAGCAATGAGTATCGATACGGTAGTGCATGATATTGCTGCACAAACAAGAAGCACAGCGATTGATCCAAATGCATTCGCATCATCATTACGTATATCTCTTGAAAAAGTGGCTTCTGAAGATATTGAAATAGGCAATAACCAATCTACAGATGAAATTTCCCTAAGTGGTATGCAATATTATGCTGCAGCAATGGGGGCGATGTTTTTATTATTTAACATTACCGTTGGGGCAAAGTCTTTTATAGAAGAGCGATCAACCGAAACATTTGCACGGCTGTTAGTTGCTCCTATAAACAAAAAGACAATTATCATCGGAAAATGGTTAGGCACGTTTTATTTTAGTTTGTTGCAATTTGTTGTGTTTGTGCTGTCCACTCATTTTCTATTTGATGTAAATTGGGGTAGTAACTTATATCAATTGGCTGTAATTGCTGTTACCTATTCCATTTCAGTTGCAGGACTTTCCATGTTAATTGCTACGATATTTACTAGCGAAAAATCAATCGACACGATTGGTGGTTTAGGTATTCAAGTACTTGCACTGTTAGGTGGGTCGATGCTGCCAATTTCTTTATTTCCTGATAGCTTACTTGCACTCGCTAATTTAACACCGAATAAATGGGCTTTATCAAGTCTTCTAGATGTTATGTCAGGAACTACATGGAACTCACTATTATTGCCTATGGCAATATTGTTATTGGTTGGTTTTATATCTATGATTTACGGCTCATTTAAATTAAAAATATAACAAGGAGGACACCAACATGAAAAAAGTATGGGCACTTGCTAGCTTTGAATGGAAGCGTGTATTTGTTAAGCCACAATCCTATTTAATTATGTTTGCCATGCCGTTGTTGTTTACATTTATGTTCGGAAGTTTATTTCAAGGTAGTACTGCTAATCTTCCCACGATAGCGATAGTTGATCAAGAAGATAACAATCTTTCTAGATCACTGATCGATCAATTAGAAGAAAAACAAATGATGGAAATACTCTCCCTATCACTAGAAGAAGCAGAAAAACAGTTCGAAGACAACCAACTTTCAGGCATTATTAACATACAGCAAGGATATCAAGACGCGATTGTTGCAGGTGAGGTACCAACTGTTGCATTTCAGCACGCACCTGCTTTTAATGAAGCGATGACAATCAATCAAATTGTTTCCGATCAAATAAGAAGTGAACGAATGCTTGTCGAAGCATCTATAAGCTGGGGTGAGGCAACTGCTACCTCCTGGGAAAATCAGTATAAAATCTTGTCCAATCAATATGACGAAAGATTCACTATCAGCGAACAAATAACTTTCGCGAAAAATAATCAACCCTCCATGGACAATATCTCATCAAGGTCAGCGGGATTTGCGATTATGTTTGTTATGATCGTTATCATGAGTGTTGCCGGAACACTACTTGATGCTCAAAAAACAGGAGTCTGGCTTCGTTTACTAGCAACACCAACAACACGCTTACAATTATTAAATGGCTATTTACTTGCTTTCTTTCTTATCGGGTGGATGCAATTTGCAATATTAATGTTGTTATCAAGCTGGCTGTTTGATGTATATTGGGGCAACTTAGCTGCGGTTAGTGTATTAGTATCTGCTTTATTGCTCTGTGTTGTCGGGTTAGCCTTATTGATTGGCAGTTTTGCCAAAACCTCTGAGCAACAGTCCGTGCTTGGAAACGTTGTGATCATTTCCACTTGTATGCTAGCAGGGGTCTATTGGCCACTTGAGATTGTACCATCTTTTATGCAAACCATTGCGGAATTTATTCCACAAACGTGGGCAATGAAAGGGTTCAACGAAGTGATTGCACGAGGAGGTTCACTTTTGGACATAACTTTACCAATTATTATCTTACTGGCTTTTTCTGCAGTATTTTTATTAATTGGTTCTTTGCGAGTAAAATTTGATTAATTAGAGTAAAGGTGCTTCTTGCATATAGAAGCACCTTTTGTTTTTAGTAATCTAATTACTTATATATTTACGCTTTTTAGGAATCATATATCTTAAGCCAACATTTGAAACTATACGTACTTATAAGGATTGGTCATATGCATGTAGCAATTGCTCTTTTTGTGATATTTGCAGTTTGGCGCTGGGGAGATTGGAAAAACTGGGAAAAGTATCATGCGGTTATGCTTTATTTTGCAATTGGAAATTTAACTTATAATTTTCTAACTGCTAGCTATTTCCTCTGGCGACTTGACGCAGATTTAATTTCTAATCACACGCTCACAGAAATGTTATACACATTTATCATTTTCCCTGGTTCTGCGATGTTATTTATTTATCATTATCCAAAAAGTCGATGGAAAATAATTCGACATTACGCTTACTGGATATTTATATATGCAGGAATTGAATTAATTATGGTCTTTACTGGGCATATTGAGTACCAATATGGATGGAATTGGTATTGGTCAGCCGGATTTGATGTTTTTATGTTTCCAATGCTGCAGTTGTTCTACAAGCGACCTCTAATTGCATATGTAATATCAGTGCCAATAGCCATTTTCTTTATTTGGTATTTCAATGTTCCAGTTCATCTTCCTGTTGAGGAACGATAGCTTCTTATAGTTGAATACGAATGGAGAACTGATTCATTAAGGTTTGTGCATTCCTCCTATGTTTATTAATTTTCTAACTTGGAAATAGACAAAATATGTAGAAACTATTAGGAGGCTAATCTTGAGAAGCAGATCAATCATTATTTACTTAATCAACATTGTGATCGGTATTGCACAATTAATATTGGGATTACGAATTATACTAAAATTATTTGGAGCAAACAAAACTGCACCTTTTGTGCAATGGATTTATGAAACGAGCGCACCTTTACTTTACCCATTTGAGGGAATCTTCCCATCGGCAGCGTTAGAGGGTAGGTTTGTGATTGAATTTTCCGCACTATTTGCAGTTATTATCTATTCCCTTATCGGGTACTTCTTAACTAAACTTATTATTATGTTTGATGAGAAATAATTTTGTAGGCTTTCTATTTCATGAGATTGCACGGATTTGAATAAAAAGCATTCTTATTTTAACACATTGGACAAGCTCATTTTAGTGACACGATCCACGTGATTTCTGATTTAAAAAGCAGTTATTAGATAAAGCTACTATAAGAATTTGGTACCCATAGAAGCATTCACAAATTCGAAGGAGGTTAAAGGTAATTGTTAACCATAAACCTATTACTCATACTTTTATTAATTGCTCTCACAGCTTTTTTTGTTGCAACCGAATTCGCTATCGTCAAGATTAGAATGTCAAAAATTGATCACTTAATTGCAGAAGGTAAAAAAGGTGCAGTATCAGCAAAAAAAGTAGTTTCACACTTGGATGAATATTTATCAGCATGTCAACTAGGTATTACGGTTACAGCGTTAGGACTTGGTTGGCTTGGTGAACCGACCGTTGAGAAATTACTCCTCCCCCTGTTTGATCAGATTAACTTAAATGAATCACTGACACACCTATTATCGTTTGGCATTGCCTTTGCCTTAGTGACGTTTCTACATGTTGTAGTTGGAGAACTAGCCCCAAAAACAGTTGCTATCCAAAGAGCTGAAGCGATTACCCTTTTTTGTTCTAAGCCAATTATCATCTTTTATAAAATTATGTATCCGTTTATTTGGTTTTTAAACGGATCAGCACGCTTGTTAGTAGGTATATTTGGCCTTAAATCAGCTTCTGAACATGAATTAGCGCATTCAGAGGAAGAGCTTCGTATTTTGTTATCGGAAAGCTATAAAAGTGGGGAAATTAATAAAAATGAATTAAAATACGTAAACAACATTTTTGAATTTGATCAAAGAATTGCGAAAGAGGTCATGGTTCCTCGCACCGGCATTGTTAGTATCTCCATTCATGCAACACTAGAAGATGTGATTAGTATAATTAGGAATGAAAGATACACACGCTATCCGGTAGTCGATGGTGACAAAGATAACATCTTAGGTTTTATTAATATGAAAGAATTCTTATCGGATCAATTTATCCAGGAGAATAACGAATTAGATCTATCCGCTTTTATTAATCCAGTCATTCGTGTCATTGAAACGATTCCCATCCATGATTTATTAGTTAAAATGCAAAAAAAACGAATGCATTTAGCAGTTTTGATTGATGAATATGGCGGTACATCCGGTTTAGTTACAGTCGAAGATATCCTTGAGGAAATCGTTGGCGAAATACTGGATGAGTTCGATGAAGATGAGATCCCAGAAGTACAAAAAATTAATAAGGATCATTATATCCTGGATGCGCGGTTACTTATTGACCATGTGAATAATCTATTAGATATCAAAATTCATGGTGAAGAAATCGACACACTCGGTGGTTGGGTTTTAACAGAAAACACAGATGTGCAAATTGGCTCCATTATTGAAAAGCACGGCTATTTATTTACAGTAAAAGAAAGCGATGGCCACCATATTAAATATGTTGAAGTACAAAAGAAGAAAGCATAAGAATCAGAACTTATGCTTTCAGTTATCATGTAGGCAAGTCAATTTCATTTTACTAATTTATTGTTGTTCACATTCTCTTATTCCCCAAACTCCGTGATTATGAATTTGACTCACTTATCCTTACAAATATTTCTTCTGCACCTTATTCCCTTCGTACGTGAACAGTACATTTTTGTCCTCGATTACCGTTTCCATATGCACCGTTCTCCCCCATAACTGGTGAACGTACGGTAATGTTTTTTCTAAATAAGAAAGATCTAATTCTACACCCTCATAATGATGCTTCAAATACAATTCACCATTATGATAGTAATCGCCATCCTGAACCGTAATATAAGGAAATCCACCGTTCAATCGCATTGTAATTAATTGATCACGTACATTTTCCCAATTTTTATCGGTAATTTTATATTCATTGCCTTGTTTTTGGAACAAGTATAAATCTTCTCTGGCTACAAATTCTTTCGTTAAATAGTTCCGTAAAAAAGAAATGTCTGACTCAATTTCCCTCACTTCAAACATCTTCTCTCTACCTGTCCCCGGATCTACCCCGAAACGCCGCATTTCTTCTGTTGGGTTATTAAAGCGCTCTTCAATATCCTCAAACATTTTCACCCCTAAGTAATAGGGATTAATTTGTGTCTTAGAAGGTTGCACGACACCAGCATTTAATGAAGAAAATTCAATTGCCTCCCCACTCGTCAAATCCATCTCACGCAATATCCGTTGATGCCAATAGGATGCCCAGCCTTCGTTCATAATTTTTGTTTCTAACTGGGGCCAGAAATAGAGCATTTCCTCTCGCATCATCGTTAAAATATCTCGTTGCCAATCTTCAAGGTTGCGACTGTATTCTTCTATGAAAAGGAGGATATCTTTTTCAGGTCGTGGTGGGAGCTTTTTCTTCTTTTTCTTCGCAGGTGTCTTTGGCTCTTTATCATCTAATTTCCACAAATCATCATATGGTGTCGATCTTTCTGGTAAATCGTTTTCATCATAAAACTCATCTTCCCAATCAAATTGGGGCTTCATCAGTCTAGGGTCAATATGCTCCTGAATGGCAAGTACTGCATCAAGAAATGATTCCACTTCCTCAATACCATGCATTTTCTCGTATGCCGCGATTCGATCAGCGGTGGCAGACATGCTATCTACCATATCACGATTCGTATTTTGAAAACGGGCATTGTTTTTAAAAAAATCACAGTGAGCTAAAACGTGGGCAACAATCAGCTTGTTCTGAATTAAACTGTTGGAATTAAGTAGAAATGCATAGCACGGATTTGAATTAATTACTAACTCGTAAATTTTACTAAGACCTAAATCATACTGCAACTTCATTTTGTGAAACTGCTTTCCGAAGCTCCAATGAGAAAATCGAGATGGCATACCGTAAGCACCAAACGTATAAATAATCTCCGGCGGACAAACCTCATAGCGCATTGGATAAAAGTCCAAACCAAAACCTTCAGCAATTTCAGTGATTTCTTCTATCGCTCGTTCCAATTGTTGCTGATCTCCTTGTTTCAAATACGATCTCCCCTTTTGATGTATTATCTATACTATATGACCGAAGCAAAAGGATGATGATATTTTAACGTGAACGAGCTAGAAAATGGATGTTTTTTTATCCTTATACAACTAAAAATAACCGGACATTAGTCCGGTTATTTTTATCTAACATCCTATTTAAATTGTGCTCTCTTCGTAATGGTTGTTTGCTATACCCAACAAGCTGAGGAGCAAACCTGATTGAGCGGCCATATAAGCGCTTATTTCGCTTGAATTTTCAGTTTCGAAGATTTGACGACGGCCACCGCAGTGCATGCCTCCTCTACAGCGCCTGTTTAGCACTGTGTCAAAGTTTAGCTATTCTACGAAGTAACAACAATATGTTAGAAATCATCCTTAGAACTATTAGGACCCGCCGCTGTTAAAATAGATATTTTTCAAACTTACCGGCTTTTCACTAATAAATTAACTGCCTCTTTTACAAAAGCTTCACTGTCTTCGCCGTCTTCTTCTGCTTTTCGCACACATTCTACCAAATTAGAACTGACAATCACACCCATTGTCCGATCAATTGCCGTTCTTGTTGCAGAAAGCTGTGTGATCACATCTTTACAATCTGATTGTTGTTCCATCATTTTTAAAATACCACGAAGTTGCCCTTCAATCCGCTTCACTCTATTTTTCATTTGATCTGTATATTCCAATTGGTAGTCCTCCCTTATTTGCCTTTACAACCACAGTCCATCAAGGAATAACCGGTCACTCGATATCCTTTATTATGCAATATCCGTACTGCCAAGTTCCGCTCGGTTGAATCAGATGCAATTAAGTGAATCTCTTTTTCCGGTATATCTCGGTAATGTCGATTTAAATAGGCGACAGGCATCAGTATCGATCCTTTAACCTCTTGTCTAAATGATTCATTATAATCTCTTATATCAAGCTTAACATTAATCGTTTCCAGCTGGTTACTGCTTATATCTATACATGGAATACCTATTACAGGTACAAATCTCGTATATAACATATACATGATGAATCCTATAAAAATAATTAGGATCGCAATGATCATGCTTCATCCCCCATTACTTTTCGTTTTGACATTCATCATCATATGCCCTTAAGGGTATAAATGTCAACTAGGCTGTTTAAAATTTATACGAAAGGCAGGGCGATATTACGTCCTGCCTTTCGAGCATTATGCTTTTTTCACTTGCTTATAATAATATACTAAGGTTTCCATCCCTTTTGTAAAATTCTCTAATGGGAAACTCTCATTTGGTGAATGCAGGCGATCGCCAGGTGTACCAAACCCTAAAAGAACTACTGGAATCTGAAATAACGAATCAATCCATTCAACGACCGGAATTGATCCACCCATACGTACATAAACAACATCTTTGCCAAACCCTTGTTTATAGCTTGTAGCAGCCTGTTCAATTAGTGGATTATTCGGGTCTACTTTATAGGCTTTTGCTGAAAGTGGCTCACGTTTAATTTCTAGCGTTACTCCTGCTGGTACGTGGCGCTTTAAATGGTCAACGAGCAAATTTTGGATTTTCTCCGGATCCTGCCCTGGTACGAGACGACACGTAAGTTTGGCTGTTGCGGATGATGGGATGATTGTTTTCGTTCCTTCTCCTTGATAGCCACTAAACATTCCATTTATTTCAAGAGTCGGTCGGGCCATGGTGTGTTCCATTGCTGTATACCCTTGTTCCGAGACTGTTTCTGGAATCCCCAAACTAGTGTAGTCTTCTCCAGGAACCTCGTTAATTAATTGGCGCTCCTCAGTAGATAACGGCTCAACGTCATCATAAAAGCCGTCAACCTGTACTACCTCATTCTGATCCTTCATGGAGGCAAGCAAATGAGCCATAGCAATTGCCGGGTTTCGAACCGCACCACCATATACACCAGAGTGCAAATCGTTATCTGGTCCATGTAATGTAAACTCTAATCCTGTAAATCCTTTCAGTCCGTAAAGAATCGTTGGTTGATCGTTAGCTACCATTCCAGAATCTGAAATCACACAAAAGTCAGCAGCAAATTGCTGTTTTTTATCGTTAAGAATTTCGTATAGATTTTCACTGCCGATCTCTTCTTCTCCTTCAATACACACTTTCACATTAATTGGTAACTTGCCATCTGTTTTCATTAACGCTTCAAAAACAGCTAAATGCATGAACACTTGGCCTTTATCGTCACTTGCCCCGCGAGCATAAAGACGCCCATCACGAACTTCTGGCTTAAATGGTTCACTTTTCCACAATTCTAATGGGTCTGCTGGTTGTACATCGTAGTGCCCATAAAATAAAACAGTTGGTGCATCCGCACCTGCCCCGTTCCAAGCACCATATACTAGTGGATGACCTTTGGTCTCTTGTACCTCTACTTCTGAAAATCCAATTTCATTTAAATAATCGGCAACAAAAGTAGCTGCTTTTGCTACGTCTGGTTTATGTATACTGTCTGTACTTACACTCGGAATAGCAAGGAATTCATTTAGTTTTGCTAATAAGCGGTCTTCGTTTTCTTTTAAATAATTAATTGCTTCGTTTGTCATTTTGTTCACTTCCCTATTATTTTTCTACTACGTATAGTATAGCACTTCTTCTATGAATCATTAATGCAAAGACATTATGTATAAGTTCTAGTTTACCAAAACAGGTGCTAATTTTCGCACGTAAATGCTTAGAATGCTAAGGTTACTATGTAAAACCCTTTTATATAGCTACGAGACATCTAATTGTTTATAGAACAAAAGCGCAGAACGCCGGTTAGCGACGTACGGAAGTGAGGGAAGTCTCGCTAGTCGCTGGCCGTGGCTAATGCTTAATGTTATCCACATTTAGATATTTTATAATTTCCTGGCTATGCAATAAAAAAACAGCTCCCTTACAAAAGGAACTGCTTTCTTCTTATTCCATCGCCTGTTTTAAATCCTCAATCAAATCTTCAATATCTTCTATACCGACAGATATACGGATTAGACCATCCGTAATACCTAATTGCTGACGTCGTTCTCTAGGGATAGAAGCATGTGTCATTTTAGCTGGTATAGAAATTAAACTTTCAACTGCACCGAGGCTTTCTGCTAAAGTGAAGTATTTTACTTTAGAGAGCACTTTGTCTGCTTTTTCTCCACTTCCAACATCAAATGATATCATGCCACCAAAGCCACTTGCTTGGGCTTTTGCAGTGTCATGTCCTTTATGATTTTGTCTACCCGGATAATATATCGTTGATACTTGTGGATGATTTTCAAGAAATTCAACAAGTTGATGTGCGTTTTTCTCGATTGCTTCCATACGTATACCAAGTGTTTTAATGCCGCGCATTAACAGCCAAGAATCCTGTGGTCCTAATACACCACCAACAGAATTTTGGATAAAATGAAGGTCTTCTGCGAGCTGTTCGGAATTAACTACAACTAACCCTGAAACAACATCACTGTGACCACCAATATATTTAGTTGCACTGTGGAGTACAATATCCGCACCAAGGTCTATCGGATTTTGCCAATAAGGCGTAGCAAAAGTATTATCGACGATTAATAATAAATCGTTTGCTTTGGCTATTTCGGACATTTTCTTAAGATCTGTAATTTTAAGCAAAGGATTTGTAGGTGTTTCAATAAATAGTGCTTTTGTATTTGGTTGGATTGCTTCTTTTACTTTTTCCGGATTACTCGTATCTACAAATGTATGGTCTAGATTGAAGCGATTTAAAACTTTTGTCGTTAATCGGTACGACCCGCCATACACGTCATCGGTCATAAGGATATGGTCTCCTGCGTTCAATAGCATCATTACTGATGTGATTGCAGCCATCCCCGATCCAAATGCAAAGCCTGTTTTCCCGTTTTCCAGCTCCGCAATCACGGTTTCTAACGCATGCCTGGTTGGGTTACCTGTTCGCGAATATTCGTAGCCACTATGCTTTCCAGCGGCTTCCTGCTTATATGTGCTTACTTGGTAAATCGGAACGGAAACAGCACCAGTTTTCTCGTCGCCAGTGATTCCGGCATGTATCATTTTCGTCTTACGTTTCATCCTATTACCTCCTGCAAGAATCAGATCCAAATTGATATATTTTCTTACTTAAATAACGCTCACTGCTATCTGGAAAGATTGTTACGATGTTAGTTCCTGCTTTTGCTCGATATGCTTCCTGCAAAGCAGCATAAAAGGCCGCACCGGAAGAGCTCCCGACAAGGAGTCCCTCTTTTGCTGCTAACTGTCTCACATAATTAAACGCATCATTGTCGGATACGGTGTGTATCGCATCAAAGTAATTCCGGTCCATATATGCAGGTAAAAACTCCATTCCGATCCCTTCCGTTTCGTGAGGGCCCGCTTCGCCACCGGCTATGATGGAGCCTTCTGGTTCAACAATCACCGTTTTAACTTGGGCATTTTGCTCCTTTAAGTAGCGGGCTGTGCCCATAAACGTTCCACCCGTACCAGCACCTGCAACGAATACACCTACATCCCCGTTAAGGTCCTGCCAAATTTCTGGTCCCAACGTCTTATAGTAGGCGCTTGGATTTGCAGGATTACCGAATTGTTGTGGGCAATAACTATTAGGAATTTCTTTAATAAGTGCTTGTGCTTTATCAATTGCACCACGCATTCCATCTTCTGTAGGTGTGTGGACGATTTTTGCACCTAATGCTTTCATAAGTTCTTGTTTTTCAATACTGAATTTCTCAGGAACACAGAAAATCACTTGAACGTTTTTATCTATTGCTGCAAGCGCGAGGCCAATGCCCGTATTACCTGCCGTAGGCTCAATAATGGTGCCGCCTGCGCGAATTTTTCCAGACTCCAGTGCATCAGCAATCAATTCTAAGCCTAACCGGTCTTTGATACTGCCACCTGGATTGTAAAATTCTAATTTAGCAAAGAGTCGAACCCCTTCTGGTAAGGAAAACTTCGTAATTTCCAACAAGGGAGTATTGCCGATTAATGCATGGGTATTACGATATAATGCCATAGTTAGTTTCCTCTATTCAGCAAACACAATGTGCCATTCGTCTTTTCCATCAAGCATGTTAGCTGCGATCTCTTTCGCACCTTCTAGGCTGTGGTTTGCCGCCCATCCGCACTGTACTTCGTTACATGCTGGAACCTCAGTTGCTTCAAGTACATCGTTTAAAGTTTTTTCTAACGCCGCAGTTACATCTTCAAATTGATCATTATTCAATACAGACAAGTAAAAGCCGGTTTGACAACCCATCGGACTAATATCCAGTACATTACTCATATGGTTACGAATATTCTCAGCCATTAAATGCTCAATCGAATGTAATCCAGCCATCTCCATATGATCCTTATTTGGTTGGCAAAAACGAATATCATATTTATATACTTTATCGTTATGTTGACCAGTAGTAACTCCTACCAATCGCACGTATGGTGCACTAACTTTCGTATGATCTAGATTAAAGCTTTCTACGTTCATTTTTTTTACCAAAACATCCATCTCCCTTTATTGTTTTTCTGCTACGATTAACCATGCAAAGTCGTTCATTTGCTTAAAGGTAACATAAAAACCATTGTTTTCAAATATCTTTTGTAATTCAGAACGAAATGGATAATATTCCGTTTGCAGATCATGAAGCAAATTCATATGACCATTTTCCTCTGCCTGTTTCCACAAGTTCTGCTTCGTTTCTTCATTCTCATATAAAGTATCTGCAAAGACGACCTTACCATTCTCAGGTAGCAATTGATAAAATCCTGCGATCGCTTTATCTTTTTCATCGTTTGTTAAGTGATGAAAAGCATAGCTACTTACAATAGTAAAGATCGGTATTTCAGGTGTTGGATAGGTTAGAAAATCACCATCATGGACGGTTATATCCGGAAATTTTATATTAGTAGCGTGTCGCATAGCTTCAGACGGTTCTACACCGACAACAAAGTGTCCAGCATCTAATAATTTTTTAGATAAATTACCTGTTCCAACACCAAATTCTAAGACATTTCCCTCTGCATGATACACGACCTCTGATAATATTTGATCATAATTTTCAAAAACAGCTCGGTACTGTGGATCATGCCCAGCTACCGTTTTATCATATGATGTTGCCCATTTATCAAACAAATCAACGAATTCTCGACCCAATTGATTCATCTCCCATATGTTTTGAATTTAATTCCTATTAATACACTATGTTTTATCGGGATTAATGGTAATAATATAGCATACAAAATGGGCGTCATCAAGAAATTAAATTCTTGGCATGGAACGAAATCGCAGAGCGCCGGTTAGCGACGTACGGAGGTGAGGGAAGTCTCGCTAGTCGCTGGCCGTGGCTTTTATAATTTCCTGGCAATAAAAAAGCGAGGGCTATTTGCCCCCGCTATCTTAGTTATTGAACATCTGGAAAGATTCGGTCAACCATCTCACCAAACTGATCAAAGAAACCTTCGACTGGTCTTCCATTATCAAAATCATTCACGTAGTTGTTTGATAAATCAACAAAATCTGGATTAGTCGAAACATAAACGTTGTCGATATTGTTGTCAATAGATTTCACAATCTGCGTAATTTGTTGCTCGATTCGGTCACTTACTTCACCATTACCATTTATTTCAGCTGCTACATAGGCATTATTATTCGTTGTTAATACATATGCACTATCTACTTGTTTGATTTCACTTGTTATTCGATCAGCAGCTTGATCAGATACTTGGTACTCATCCATATTTTTGTTCGTGTTTAAACGAGCATTATTATTTGGATTTTTAGTGTCCGTTTGATTCGTTCTGTTGTTGATTTCTTGCACGTTTATATCATCATTATTATTTGGGTAACGCGTATTTTTCGCATTGTCATCATCTCGATACGTATCGATATTGCTACCGAAGCGAATATTATCGGCAGTGTTGTTGTTATCTAATCGTGCATTGGATCCATTCTGATAACGATTGTTTCTCGTATTTTCACCCAAATGTGCATTATCATCCGCACCATATCGAACGTTAGTTGTATCTCCATATGGATACTGGTTCTTTGCACCCGTATATGACGGATAATCGGTAGTGCTATTAAACCTTGTTTGTTCCACTCCATTATCTAACCCTTGATTTGCTTCTTCGTTCATACCATTGGCACATGCAGTAAGTGTTACAGATGCTACGACTGTTAACCCCATTGCTTTCCAATTCATCGGCATAAAGCCCTCCTTTATCAAAGGTACATGATTAGTTTGGGTATTGACCGAGAAATTATTCTAAATACCTTTAGAACAAACATTGGAACATAAGTTAATTCTGTCCCATACACTGTAAATCCATAGACCACGTAAAGTTTTGGAAACAACACCAATAATGTATCAACATGGAACAACTTATTCTGCTCATACTAATTTTAACCCTTTAAAAGAAAGAGGGGCTCTTAAATGTATATCCCGGATTATGATAAAGCTTTATATTTTACACTTTGGGGTCAATGGGATGATTTGCTTGTCCTTATGGTAAGAACAAATGACGACCTATTATCAAAGAAGATTGAAGGATTTTTACATGCATTCCATTACACATCCAATGAGCAAAATGTAATGACAAGGCATGAGGAATTACTTCACTATATTGATCACGCCATGGGACATACACCTATTGCTATTATGGAAGTATAAGGCATAAAATCAGCTGACTCTCTAGGGTGAGAGTCAGCTTTGTTAGGTAAATATTCTCGATTCTGGTTCTGATTGAAAAACTCTGCAATCATCTTCTGTAAGCATTTTTCACTTCTTATTTGTTCCTATCGATGTTACTAATTAATGCTTCCACTAACAACTGTGATTTCAACGCTTCTTGGCCATCGATTTCAGGTCGCTTGTCGTTTACTACCGCGCCGATAAAGTGATGAATACAGTCCTTAAAACCTCTTGTCTCTAAGATTGTTTCCCACGATCCCGGTGTTTCCGTTGTGATTTGTTGGTTACTTTCCACTTCTAAAGTATTCATATTGCGTACACGTACAATCTTATCGTTTGTTATTAATTCCAATTGTTCTAAACTTGAACCCGCTTGACGATGCATCGATGAAGTAAAAAATTGGCCCGCTTTTTGAAAGCTATGATGCGTGAACAAGAGTTGATTATAACTATTAATTTTATTAAATTGATCAGTTAGTTTGATATCACCATTGCCAAGCCAACGTAATGTGTCTACAACATGCAAATAATCATCAAGCATCGTAAAGCTATAATCATTTGGTCCAACGTCATTTGGACGGTGTTTTTCCATATGTACGACATCAAATGTACCTGCTAACGCTTTGGCTTTAAGATACATAGGTGCAAAACGACGATTAAACCCAACCATTAGTTTGCGGTTATTTTTTTCGCTAATCTCGACTAATTGCTCGGCATCGATCCCATTTGCTGCTAAAGGCTTGTCTACATATACATCAACACCATTACTTAACAAAAAGGAAACAACTTCGAAATGTGACTCTGTCGAGCTGTGAACAAATATAGCGTCACAGGCTTCTTGCAGTGACGTTAAACTATCAAAGCTATTAATTCGATATTGTTGGCAAATTCGCTCGCGTTTTTCTTTGTTCGGAGTGAATGCCCCTACGAATACCCAATCAAGTTCTTTCGTCAAAATTGGAAGGTAAGCCTTTTGTGCAATTCCTCCAAGACCCACTAACCCAATCCGGATCTTACTCTGCATATAATTTCCCCCTTTTTAGTCGCTATTTTGTTTTTCATATAAATAATCAATTGGAACAGCAAGACCTACCTTTCCTTCTTCTTCATTATTCTGAGTAGCAAACACAACCCCTATCACGTTACCTTCACTATTTATAACCGGGCTACCACTATTGCCACGGTATACGGGTGCACGCAACATCAGTACTGGCTCATCCCAACTATCAAGTTGCGTATATCCAATGATTTCTCCTTCATTTGCGATGCCCTGGAATCTTAACGGATTACCTATAAAGTAAAAGTGCTCGTTAGCTGTAAAAGTTGTTTCCTCAGCTAAGTTTAGATGAGGTAAATCTTCACCTTCTACTTGTAAAACTGCTAAATCAATTTCGGGATAGCTTGCTACGATCTCTGCATCAAATAAACCTTGTTCAGGAAAAGCAGCCAAAATCGTCGTTTCATCCTCGATCACGTGATGGTTCGTAATGATGGTACCGTCTGCTGATATCGCAAAACCTGTACCTTTACTATTACCGGCCTCGATGACAACAACTGCCTCCTTGTATTTACTAACTGTATCATTGGTTGATAATTTAGCAGATGTAATTAAAAAATCAATAGCTGGAATTGAAAATGTTTGTGGGATGATTGCAAATACTTGAATAAACATCGCAATTGCAATTAACCAAAATGCCCATTTCGGAAAAGGACGCTTCGGCTTTGAAGGTTCTTGTTGTTTAAGCAGCGATTTTTTTCGTTCTTCTTCTATGAGCTGTAAAAGTTCCTCGTCATCAATTTCCTCATATAAGTCATCATCGATAATATCACGATGCTTGTCATCTTCCTTAACCATTCGTTCACCTCAAGTTTAACGGATCGTTAATTTGTAATACATAAGCCACTTGCTAGTGCTAGTGGCTTATGTATTATTTTACATTGCTGATTGATTTAACTTTCCTTGTTGCATCTCGTACATATGATAATAAAGTCCTTTTGCTTGTAATAATTGTTCATGATCTCCGTGTTCTTTTATTGTACCATGATCAAGCACAAAGATTTGATCCGCTTGTTGAATCGTTGATAAACGGTGGGCAATAACTAACGTAGTTCTGCCTCTTTTTAGTACTTCTAATGCAGCTTGAATCATACTTTCTGTTTCTGTATCAATATTTGCCGTTGCTTCATCAAGAATAAGGATAGAAGGGTCAAACGCAAGCGCACGTGCAAACGAAATCAATTGCCTTTCTCCCATTGATAATGTGGTAGCTCCTTCATTAACAGGTTCATCATAGCCCATTGGCAGCTTACTAATAAACCGATCAGCTCCAACAGTCTCCAATGCTTTTATTGCAATTTCCCGGGAAATATCCGTATCATTCATAGTCACATTGGATAAGATCGTGCCTGTAAATAAGAATGGATCTTGCAGCACAATCCCCATATGCTGTCTCACCTGCTGTCTGGAAAGTTGGCTAATATCTGTTTCATCTATCGTGATCGTACCTTGTTGCGGATCATAGAAACGAAATAACAAATTCATAATCGAGCTTTTACCTGACCCGGTGTGACCTACAAAGGCAGCCGTTTGTCCAGCAGGGATATCTAATTGAATATCCTGTAAAACGTACTCCTTCGCATCATACGCAAAAGATACATTATTAAACTTCACATGTCCTTTGTAACGATCCACAGCAGTGTGGTCTACTTGTTCTCCTTCATGATCAATTAACTCAAATACTCTACTAGATGCGACTCGTGCCTGCTCTAGCAATGGTAACTGATTAACAATATCGTTAACAGGATTAAATAACCGTGTTAGGTAATCAACAAACGCATAAAGTACCCCTACCGTGACAACGCCTTCCAACCCTATAGAAGATGATCCGAAATACCAAATAAATGTAACGAATGCTAGGTTCCTTAATACAGTAACTAAATTGTGTGAAGTTAAGGCACTCAAACGAACAAGTTTTTTATGATACACAAATTGTCGCTGATTTAACTCCTCAAACTCATCGCTAATATAGCGTTCTTTGCGAAATGCTTGAATAATCGACATCCCACGTATTGATTCATTGATCTTGCCATTAATTTCGCTAACTGTAGAACGAATAACTTTATTATACTTTGTTCCAAAATGTTTATAAACCTTCATCCATAAATAAATGATCGGCAATATAATAAAACAAATCAATGCGAGTCGAGCATCTAAGAATAATAAAGCAACATAAATCCCAGCCATATATATTACGCTAGTTACAAACACGGACAAGACTCGCTCATATAAATCACGTATTGCCTCTGTATCATTTGTTATTCTTGCAACTATTTTTCCAGCCGGGCGATTGACATAATAGTTAATCGGCACCTTTTGGGTATGCTCAAACACATCATTTCGCATTTTCTGCACAATTCGATTGGACGCTTTTTGAAGTAAAAATGTCTTTCCAAATTGGAAAACGGACGCAACAAGAAGTAACGAAATATAAAGTGCAATCAACCAAAATATTGGACGTTGCTCTGGTCGGAAAAACCCTTGCAATTCAGCTAGTGTTATTTTTTCAGCGACTACTTGTATCGTTTCGTTTGGTAGCTTTATTGTTAAGATTCCGTTGTCTATTTGGCGAGTTCCTTGGAATGGAACCTCTTCTTTTACCCAATAATAATCACGCTCTACCTGAACAATTGATGAAGCGGGTAAAGATGATTGTTGCTCACGATCTGCTCGATCAGCTCTGATATAATAATCGCCCTTAAAGCGTGCTGAATTTCCCTGATCTTGTTCAACCTCGTACCAGATTGCTTCTATGCCTGTTAAGTGATTATCAATAATCCGCTTCGCTATTAATGGACCCATCAATTCAAGACTAACTGCAATTACTAAACAAATTAAGCCTAAAATTATTGTTTTCTTATAATGGAGAGCATATTGAAACAATCTTTTTTCTGTCGTTGCCTTCATCAGGAGAACACCTCCTGTTCTTTAAGCTGTTGTAACTTATACTGGCTAGCATACCAACCGTTCTGTTCCATGAGCTTTTCATGGTTACCAATTTCTACAATACAGCCTTCTTCAAGCACAATAATTTGATCGGCGTGCTGTATTCCAGAAATACGATGGGCAATAATAAAGGTTGTTTTCTCTTGTCGTTCCTTTTTTAAATGTGCAATGATATTAGATTCTGTTTTTCCATCTACAGCGGACAATGCATCATCTAATATTAAGATATCCGGATTTTTAATAAACGCACGAGCAAGCGCTACACGTTGCTTTTGTCCACCGGATAATGTTACACCACTCTCACCGACCATGGTATCAAGACCCTTTGGTAAGTGCTTCATGTCATCTAAAAAATGTGCCAAATCCATAACGCGATAAATCTCTTTATCAGTTGCATCACTTTTTCCAAATTGTATATTCTCTCTAACCGTTTTAGAGAATAGGATTTGCTCTTGTGGTACATAACCAATCCATGAACGAGTATCATCCATACGTAAATCTTGGATTGGGACACCCGAAATAGTAAGATTCCCCTCGATCCCCGGATACTCCCGCAACAGTTGCTTCACAAGCGTGGTTTTCCCTGCACCTGTTTTGCCAACAATACCTATCGTTTGTCCTCTGGCAACCGTTAGCTGAACCTGCTTAAGTTGTTTTACCTCTGTGTCTGGATAACTAAAACTAACATTGTCAAAAACAATATCACCCGGTTTGGATAATGCTACTGCCTGATTTGGATCTGTTACGTCGGCGGGGTAGTTTAATGTTTCATAAACCCGATCTAAGGATGCATTGCCTCGCTGCATAACATTAATCAATTCTCCAACAGCAAACATCGGCCAAATTAACATACCTAAGTACACGTTGAAAGAGACGAGTTCTCCAAGTGTAATTGTGTTGTTAAATACAAAGAAAGCTCCGTAACCTAGTCCAATCGTATACGAGATTCCGACTAACACCTTCATCGTCGGCTCAAACATTGCATCAACCTTGGCAACAGAAAGGTTCTTTTGATAAACGTCTTCAGTCATGTTTTGAAAACGTCTTTCATCCTGTTTTTCCTGAACGAACGCGCGGATCACACGGACACCTCGAATCGATTCGAGCACATCATTATTCATATCACTAAATGCTGCCTGCGCTCGCATAAAACGTTCGTGTATAATATTTCCGTATTTATGCATTACCACTGCCATAATCGGCAGTGGAATTAAAGCTGCAATGGTAAGCTTCCAGCTAATTGTAAAACCCATTACTGCAATGATGATAAACATAAAGATACTTGAATCAACTAAAGTTAAAATTCCAAAGCCTGTAGTCATCGCGATTGCTTTTAAATCATTCGTTGCTTTGGCCATCAAGTCTCCAGTACGATACCGGTTATAAAATGTCGGTGACATTTTCAAGAAGTGATTCATTAAATTAGAACGCATCGTTTTTTCCATAATAGCGGAACCACTAAATAACGTATAATCCCACAGAAAAGAGATGGTATAACTTGAAATAATAATGCAAGCATAGATTCCTAATAGCTGCAATATTCTTTCTGTCGTTAATGTTTGGTATTGGATTTCATCGATCGCAAGTCCCACCAATTTCGGTGGGATGATATCGATGAAACTTGCAACGATTAAAGCAACAATAGCAAACGTATACCTTTTCCAATATTTTTTAAAAAACCAACTTATTTTTTTAAACACCATAAACATGTGAGCGCACCTTCAATCTTTTTTTCTATAAATACGTGTTCAATAAAGTTCCATTTTTAGCAACGAGAAGATTGGATGAGGCTAGAAAAATAGGACCGGAGCGTAGACAAAACCTACGGGAGGACCAGATTTTTCTGCTGAATCCATTATTCGATGTCAATTTGCTACTTGAGTAATCATCGTGATCGAAATGGGAACTTTTTGAATCCACCTCTATCACTATCCGCTTTCTTTCCATTCTTCTATTAGTGCTTCTTTTCTGATTTTTTGTAACATTATCCTCTTCCTTTCATAATTAGCCTTTTTTTTAGTTTCTTGAAATTACAAAAACAAATTTGTCGATAACTGGAAAACTTCTATTTTCTTTAAATTTAACAATACAAAAAAATGAATATCGGTTAAGGCAAACTCGCCTAAGTTTATTCCAGTTAAATATCACCTGTAGCATGCTTATCACCTGTTTCTCTATTTAATTCTGTTACTATCCGCCTTCATCCCTTTCACTTACAACACCCTGAACTTTTGCTCTTACAATTAACATTAAAGAAACTCCCTTCTTATTTTGAAAATATATATTATAAAAACTAAGAGCTTTACTCCCTTGTTTTCATAAATAAAAATAAAAAAAACGCATGCGTCCCCGGACGCATGCGTTTTCGCATAATAAAAAGGCCACGGACAATAAGCGTGACCTTGTTCATAACTGAAATAAAATAAGTGCACTAAAATGGGGAATATCCCCAATGTTTAGTTACAAATTATAATCCGAGCGTAAGGAGGTCACATGTAAATATGAAGTTCTGATGTTTTTCGCTTTAACAATCATTAGTTTTTTCATTTTCGTGACCTCCTCTCTTATTTGTGCT
Source organism: Radiobacillus sp. PE A8.2 (assembly GCF_045635475.1). Lineage (NCBI taxonomy): Bacteria > Bacillati > Bacillota > Bacilli > Caryophanales > Bacillaceae > Radiobacillus > Radiobacillus sp. PE A8.2. Next base: position 42,254 of record NZ_JBJGXI010000020.1, read on the forward strand.
TTCTTATTATATTATTTCTTAACATGGTAAGTCAACAATATTTTTACCATTTTAACAAAATTTAACTATAAACTGTAAAAGTGATTATCAGTTGAAAATACATCCATCTACCTATATGATTATAACAACAACTTCATAACCCTATATAACTGAGTCAATTTCATAATTACCTTATACAGCCATCTTCATCCATATATAGTTCGGAGATGGTTTAATCCAACTATATATGGATGAAGATGGTTAAAAATCAATATTATGAAATTGACTAAACTACATAACAAAGGAGACTTGGTGTAATATGTTGCTAGATGATATTTTAACCTTTAACCAGAATTTTGTAGAAGAAAAACAATATCTACCTTATGAAACTGATGTATTTCCAAACAAACGCATGGTCATCTTCACGTGTATGGACTCTAGGTTATTAGAGTTACTTCCAAAAGCATTAAACTTAAAAAACGGTGACACTAAAATAGTAAAAAACGCAGGTGCGATACTTAATGATCACTATGACAGTATTATGAAAAGCTTGCTCGTTGCTGTTTATGCCTTAAAGGCTGATGAAATACTTGTAATCGGACACCGAAGTTGCGGAATGCATAATTTCAGCAAAGAAAAGATCGTGGAGCAAATGGATTCTCGAGGTGTACGGGAAACTGCGTTGCAGGAGATAGAAAAGGACGGTATTGATTTGGATCAATGGCTATCTGGCTTTTCTTCAGTCGAAGAATCTGTTGAAAATAGTGTAGACGTCATCCGAACCCATCCCCTGTTACCAAATGATGTCCCTGTTCACGGACTCGTCATTGATCCCGCTACCGGGAAGTTAGATTTAGTTAAGAATGGTTATTAGATCAAACGGACAAGGTGCTGAATAGTCGGTAAGGCACCACTTGAGGATTCCAGGCTAATATAGTTACACAAGAAAACCTTGCCCCATTGAGACAAGGTTTTCTTAACATTACAGTGTATCTTCTGTTTCTTTGGCTTGGTAAAAGCCGTGATATTCTTTACTTCCTTCGATATCATCGGCCGCTAACCCAGCAAGCACGTGGACACGAAGAATAAGACCTTCTAGTTTGTTTTCTGCACTAATAACTGCTAAAGGAAATTTTGATTCTAATGCCTTTGGAATTAAATCACTAACGTACTCCTCTTTATTGACCGTTGTCACCTGGGTATCAAGTACGTCCTCTAATGATTTCTTTTGTTTAAGACCATCGATCGCTGCGTCAATTGTCACAATTCCTTTCAGGTGTCTGCTCCGATCTACAACAAACACACTAGACACGCCATTTTCTTGCATTTCCTTTATAGCCACGTTCAAACCGTCCTTCATTGAAACAAGCGCATTTGGCTTAATCATAACATGATCAGCTTGAAGAATTTTTGAACGATCAATATCCTTTATGAATTCAGAAATATAGTCATTTGCTGGTGCATCGATAATTTCCTCTGGCGTACCTACTTGGACCACTTTTCCATCCTTCATCACGGCTACACGGTCGCCTAGTTTAAATGCTTCATTAACATCGTGTGTAATGAAAATAATCGTCTTTTTCAATCGTTCTTGTATGTCTAAAAGCTCTAGTTGCATGTCTCTACGAATTAATGGATCCAAAGCACTAAACGGTTCATCCATCAATAAAATATCTGGATCATTAGCTAAAGCCCGTGCAAGTCCAACCCTCTGCTGCATACCACCAGACAGCTCCTCTGGATATTTGTCCTCATAGCCCTTTAAACCTACTATTTCAATATTGTTTTGAGCAATCTTCTGCCGCTCTTCTGTTGGAACGTTTTTTATTTCTAATCCATACACTACATTTTCTAGCACAGTACGGTGATTAAACAAGCCAAAATGTTGAAACACCATTGCTATTTTATCTTGTCTGAATTTTTTCAATTGACTTGAATTGTATTCTACAATGTTTTCATCATCAACATAAATTGCTCCACCGGTCGGCTTGTTAAGCAAGTTAAAGCAACGAATTAAAGTTGATTTCCCACTTCCCGACAGACCCATAATCACAAAAATTTCGCCCTCTTTTATTTCCATCGAAGCATTATACACACCAACTGTATGTCCTGTTTCAGCTAATATATCTTCTTTCGACATGCCATCTTGAATCATCGGAATAATCGACTTTGGTTTCGAGCCAAAAATCTTGGAAACATGATCTATTTTAATTTTATTAGCCATTATTTCGCCCTCCTATGTTTCTGGAATCGATCGGCAACTCCACCTGTTACTCGATCAATAATGATGGCTAAAAATACAATACTGATACCTGCTTCAAAGCCTAGACCGATATCAATCCGATTAATTGATATTAATACTTGCTCGCCTAAACCTTGTGCACCTACCATGGAAGCAATAACTACCATTGCCAATGCCATCATTGTTGTTTGGTTAACCCCAGCCATTATCGTCGGTAAAGCTTGAGGTAATTGTACTTTTGTTAACATTTGCCATCTAGATGAACCAAAGGATTGTGCTGATTCTATTACCTCAGGATCAACTCCCCTAAGTGCAAGTTCCGTTAGCCGTATTACTGGTGGCAATGCATAAATTAAAGTCGCAAATATAGCAGAAACATTTCCTAATCCAAAAAAGAAAATTGCAGGAATTAAATAAACAAAGCTTGGCATCGTCTGCATTGCATCTAATATCGGCCTCATAACCGCAGAAAAACCTTTACTAAATGCCATCCATACTCCGATTGGAATACCGATGATTAAACAGATTAACACAGAAGACAACACAATTGAAATTGTCATCATCAATGCTTCCCAAAGCCCAAATGTCCCTACTAAAAATATAAAGGCTGCGTAGATGATACCCGAAAGAACCGATTTGAAATACCAGCCAAGCAGGAAGATTAAAATAATAAATACCCACCAAGGCAGAAAATTTAAAAACCACTCAATTCCATTAATAGTACGAGAAGATATAAAAAAGATAAAATCAAATAATGGTTCTAAAGTTTCATCTAAAAAACCTACAATGTTCGATACGTATTCACCTAAATCACTTCTAATCTCTGGAAAATTATTCATAGCGGAAACTGATGTTAAATCAGTTTATTTCACCTCACATTTTCTATTGTCATACCTGTAGTTTTCCCAATAGTGTTTAGCTTATTAATGAGTTTTTGAAACAAAAAAAGTAGCTGACCATCATAACCAGCTACTTTTTGGTTAATTATTCTAATGCTTCGGTAACTTTTTCCACTATATCTTCTGGTAGCCACTCTGTCCAAATATCTTGGTGCTGTTTTAACCACCATACTGCAGCAGCGTCCGCATCTGCATCTTGTTCAAGCATATAAATCAAAGCTTCTTCTGTTAGTGCACTGCTTGTCTCATAATTTTGTAAGAATTCATACACTTCTGGTGCTTTTTCTGGAAAATCCTTATAAACTGCAACTACAACATCATTCGGAGGAAATTTCGTTCCCTTCGTCTCATTCCAAGTTGCTTCATCGTAAGCTGGTTCTTCTAATAATCTTAAATCATATTGAGCTGTTGCCGCTGTTGGAGACCAGTAATAACCAACCCAACCTTCACCAGCGTTATATGCATCTGCTAGTGACGCAACAATTGCAGCATCAGAACCAGGCATAAAATTATTGAATGTTTCACCTAAACCATAATAATCAAACTTTTCATCAATTGTCTCAGCAACGGCCCAACCACTTGGTGCATTAATTAAACGACCTTTTCCTGGATCTTCTGGGTCTTCAAAAACTTCAGGATAATTTTTTAAATCCTCTACAGTTCTTAAATCCGGAGCAAGTGGTTCAATACCCCGTTCTTCATCGCCCTCTATCACATAAGCTGGAACATAAAGCCCTTGTGTATTGTCATTAAAGTTTGTTGAGACTGTTTCAAAATCGCCTGCCTCTGTAGCTTCTTCATAAACCTCTCTAACATTATCTGTCCACACTTCCATATAGACATTAATATCACCTTCACGTAGACCTTGAATAGTTGCAGCAGTTGAACCAGGTTTCACTTCTGTATCATAGCCATAACCATTTTCAATAATAAATTGCGCTATACTATTATGGAACCTAATACTATCCCAACCAGCGTCTGCAAGTGTAATAGTCTCAATTTCCGTTTCGTCAGCTCCACCACATGCTGTTAAAAAAATTAGTAACACAGTAGAAAATAAAATAATCAGTTTCTTCATGTTAATGCCTCCTCTTCTTTTTGTTGAAAGTACTCTTAATATGACTTTTTTCTATGGAATTATTCGAAAAGATAGAACTCTTTCCAATTAATATTCCACACACATCGATCATGCTCACCTATGAGCATGATCGATTGCATTTCTTTTATGTAACTTAGAACACGTACATTTTGTTTCGGCGGAATTTGTTTAACTCCGTTTTCCTATAGTTTACGATATTCTCTGCACTCGGATATTCTTAATAATTCATCATAAAACGTTAGATTCCTTTACATAAGAGGTGCTTTTTCATTTCTTTTTAAAAATCCAGAAAACAAAAATGACAGGTTACCTTCTTGGGCACCTATCATCATTGTGAACAAAATTGATTCGAAGTATGATTTTTAAAGCCTTGGATCTACTGGCTCTGCATCCATTGCAATTGTAGCTAATACACATTCATGAATTCTGTCTAACGATTCACGCTCAACAAACCGTTGTATTCCCTCAACCCCAAGGGCAAATTCCTTTAAAGCGAGCTTTTGCTTTTTACCAGTTTGTCTACTTTTCAACCTACTTAGATTCTCGGGTAGTAAATAATCCATTCCATAGATGATATTTAAATACTTCCTGCCCCGAACTTTAATCGCTGGTTGCAATAACTTCCCTTTATTCCTTGTTATAAAATATTCTGGTTTAATAACGATTCCTTCGTGTCCTTCACGCGTCATATTCTCCCACCACTGAATAACTTCCGCTTCACTAGTTTGATCATCAATACATTTAAATTCTGTTTCCACGAATAGATTCGAGATGTTTGCAAATTCGCGATTTTTCTCCATATGCCATACGTGTGTTTCGTGAAAAAATGTTTGCTTGCTATGGGCAAGCACATGAAATGGCGCAATTTGAATATCAGAGATTGCTTCGATATCCCAGCAGTATTTTTGAAATACCTTCTCAAATACCTCGGCATGTGCTAACTTTTGTTGATACTCTGCAAGCCATGTTGCTAGCTCCTCATTATTACTAGATGCGGCCATTAATTTATCTACTAACTGCTTCCGGTCCATGCTTGCATTTTCTGCAACATGTGCATATTGACTGCTAATTAATTGCTGGGCTTTCAAGTTCCAAGGCATGATTTCTGTGTCTAAGAGCACAAAATCGGTATCGTATTTATCAAAATAACCGTTAGCTACAAAATCTTTATTTATTTTTTCGATTACTTGACTTTCTATATGATCGTCAAAAAAACGTCTGCCTTTTCTTGAGTAAATCACACCTAATGTATCAAAACCAATCCATTTTTTTGCTGCTTCTCTATCTTTAAATAGTAACAATACCGCTCTACTACCCATGTGTTTTTTCTCTGCGACCATCTTTTCTACACCGTGGCTCCGGTAATAATCAATTGCCTCCTGTGGATGCTCCAAGTAATCATTCAATGCAGATGCTTGTGGTGTTGGTGTCATCGTCGGTGGAATATAAACGAGCTGCTCTAATGGAACGGTAAAGTGTGACGTTGTATCAATTGCAGCTTTTACAAATTCCTTTTGTACACGAATATTGCCAATTGCTTTTGTATCAACAGCATACCCATGAATATATTTTTCGATATTCGGTGGGTCCAAGCGTTTGCGCTCCCATTCGGATAACGGATGATCATCGGTACCCGAATAGTTTTCTTTAGCATTTACAGAAACAATTGCTTTTTCTGGATAGCGAAGTGCTGTTAACTTACCACCGAATACAGCGCCTTGATCAATATTAATCGTATTATTTATTTCAAGTGGGTGTGGTCTTGGATCATGTCCCCATACAATTAATGCGCTTGATTGATGACCTGTGGTCCAGTCTTTTCGAATCGGCTTACCGTTATCATCTGTACCGTCCGTGTCCCCGTAGCGACAAAAATCACTTACCTGATACGATGTTTTCCCAATAAACGCATCCTTAATTCCAGCATGCGCACATACTAATGTATCGACACCATTTTTCTTAAAAACATAATGAGATGGCGCTTCAAGAAGCATGTCCTTTATTTTCTCTTTAATCGCTTCCGTTTGCTTCTTACCATGCTTTTGCTCATAAACTGCAAATTCTTCTGCGACTTTTTCGTCGCCATGACTCAAGGTAACCTTTCTTCCATCTAACCAGCGTGCTATTTTCCAACCATGATTACTGTCAATCATTGAAGCCAATTTATGCTCCATATGCCGTAAAAAGAAAAGCATCGTGTCCAATGATTGTGGTCCACGACTCATCACATCGCCGATTGAAACGAATGTACGACCGTCTGGATGCTCATAAAGTCCCGCTTGATTTTGCTCATAACCAAGTGTTTCTAACAACTGAATCAGCTCATCATAACAGCCATGAATATCACCAATAATATCGATGCCACTTCCAATATCCTGTTCAACTGGATTGTTTTGCCGTACAAGATTAAGATCCGTCGTATCCTTTATAAAGAAAACCGAACGGTAGCCTTCTTTTTTTATAAAACGTTTTTCTCTTTTAAACACTTGATATTGTTGTTTAATCCGGTTCTTCCCTCTTGAATCATCTCTAGATTCATCTCTTGCTTTTAATGTATCTACATCTACGTCTAGCACTAGTGCTACGATTGGTAGATTATGCTTGTTCGCCAATGCCACATATCTTTTGCGGTCATCCGGATACAGGTGTGTAGCATCAATAAAGGTTAATTTATTTAATCGGCATCTTGCCTCAATTAGCGTATCCATCATAGCGAAGGCTTCTTTTGATATCATTTGATACGTTTCAAAAATACGATCCGCCTCATCCTTTGGCCTCGCGCTCCAGTCGATAAAATCAACATTACTCACTAAGCGCCGAAACTGATCAGAACTAACGATTTCTGAATCCTCAATTTTGTTATCTTTGACAAGTGTACGTAATAAAGTCGTTTTACCACTGTTCGAAGGTCCAACTAGTAAGACAATGCCTGCGTGAGGTAGTTGTAGCCTCATACCTGATCCTCCCCTCTAATAAAGGTACACATTTGAGTTGGTTGACCAAAACTTGGGTGCTCCTCACCAATCCCATCAAAGTGGAGGCGATACGGGTGCTGTTCGGTTGCAGCAGTGCAACACGCTTGGAACTGATTTCTTGTCCACTCAAATCGATGATCACTGTGCCGGTATGCTTGGTCGAGTTCATAAACGTTGTTATATTCACTATTTGGTGTAGTAATAATTAAAGCTCGCGGCTGATACTTTTGCAAAATTGTTTGGATAATCTTCGGCAATCTATATTCATCAATGTGCTCGATTACCTCACAAAGAATGATTACATCTTTATTCACTAAACGTTGATCGAAATAATATAACGATCCCCATACCGGTGTTGGCGAAACGAAACCTACCTCTGATTCACCATGTTCAAACCGTGCGATTGCTCTCGTCGTCGCAGTCTCCGATGGCTCAACAGCTAGAATCTCTTCCACACCTGATACGAAGCCTAGCTTGTATGCTAGCTTTCCTTCTCCTGATCCAAAATCTACAATACTTTTCCGATCAGTTAACTGCTGAACAGTTTCTGCTATCTTTTGATAACGAAGCTCATTCAAACGTACCTTTGGCGTTGTTTCTTGCTGTTCCACCTTGTCCTCTAATTGGCTATATAGTTCTTTAAAACGAAGAGCACGTCGAATGATCATATCCTTCGATGGATGTTGATCTAGCCAGCCTTCTCCATACCTTTGAAGCTTATCGATTTCCTTTTCATCAATATAGTAATGCTTATAGTTATCCAAAACTGGAATTAATACAAATAGTTGGCGCAGCCCTGTTTGCAATGTAGTTGTCCCGTGAATGTTTATGTATCTAACATGATTTGTTGTCTTTAAAGAAAAATCATAATCTAGCTCTCGCTTTTCAATATCAATTTCATAGCCAAGCGGTTCAAACAAGTTAGTAATCTGTTCATCTGAAAGATCCGTAGAAACTGGTCCAAAGCCAAATGTGAAAGGAAAACAATGCTTTACCCATGCTTGATATTCTTCCTTTGTATTACCATTCAACGCAGTAGCAAGCGCTGAGCGTATTAGTGAGGTAAAAATACTACTAACGGCGAATTCGCGATCATTAATATAATGGGTAATGTCATAAGCATTGTTGTTATTTTTAACTAGTTCGATTGAATCTGGCGTCACGAAAATCGTAGCCTCTACTTCTGATGGCATGAACTTACTGTAAAACATTCTTACTAGATGGCCCTTTGATTCTCGTTCATAGAGATTAGTTGGATTTTTGGCTAATAAAAAGGAAAGAACTTGTACATTTTCTCCCGTAGCATGTATCGTCAACTGCATACAATCACCTCTTACTTTTTAGTATATTTTGTAAAATACTAACGTTACTATATCATATTTAAGTGTCCATCTACATAGAAAGCAAAGTCAGATTTTTTTGGACTACTTCCTCTTTTTTATCATACATATAACCATATACAAGCTTATAAAAGGAGCAGGATAGCAAATGAGAACATCATTCGCTTTACTTGGATTAATATTAGTAATGGTTGTGATGGCTTTTCTTAACGGACAGGACATTACTGATGATCAAACGCAAGCCACCATTTATAGCAGTCAAGATAATCTAGAAGCATCTGCAAATGCGGAAGGACAAGAAACGGTTGTACATGCTTTTAATTCATTAGAATGGGTACTTGAGGACACTAATACGGTTGGTGAGTATATAGTAGAAACTTACCAAGAATATGAAATCTATACAGATGAAAATGGGACGGTAATACAAGAACTGCCAACAGCGAATTTTCAGTATTTACGGTTTCGCGAATAATCATGAACTACACAGACACCGTGACTCTTAATTAGCCAAGTTCGACAATTACAAGCACTAGTGTTTAAATAACTAACAGCTATTCAGATGACGCCATACCGATGATATAAAAAACAGACTAAATCCTAATTCGATTTGGTCTGTTTTTCGTATGTTCCCATGAACGTTTACTGTTTGGGAATACGTCTCTCTATAAGCACAAATGACATGATTCTAAGCACGACTGGATAGACCGCGGCAAGTATGAGCAGCGGGCCTAATATACCGAATTGGTTCCAGAACGACACCCAAATGATTAAAGCGAGCATTAATAATGCTCTGATGTTGCCAGCTTCACCGTTTACCTGCTTCCATGATGTCCACATCGTTTTATTTTCCATTAGTAGTTTATCAAAGCAGGCACTATGAAAAGGACGTAAGCGAAATAAACTTGTTCCGGTAACGAGCTGATCTCTCTTCTTAATTTCTTTATGGCAATATTTACATATATGTAATTTCATAGTATTAATCCCTTCTCTATCTTTATATCTTTTCCATTATAACAAGTTTTAGTTAAAAAATAATGTTGTTTGTCTTTAATGCTTGATTTCTAATTATAAAGATGATAATTTATAGTAGTTCACCTGTTGAACTATTTACACATTAAACTATCTAGACGGAGGGAATTCCGTGGTACAAAGAGATACACATGAAATTATAGAGCTGTACACTTCGACGATGAATGAAGTAAACCGACGGATTAGTGTCATTATGAATGAAGAAGTACACCAAGAGCTTACGACCGACCAATTTTCCACACTTTGTTACTTGCGGGCAAATCAGCCATGCACGAGCACCGACATTGCACATGAGTTTTCAATCGGAAAAAGCGCCGTCACCGCCCAAGTAAACCGCTTGTTTGATCGTGGTTTTATTACGAGAACAAGAGATCACGATGATCGCAGGATTGTCTATTTATCGTTAACAGAGGAAGGCAGTACTATTGTACAAGAAGGTAAAGAAAGGCTGTATGAAGTATTGGGGAACATTCTTTCTGATTTTTCACAAGAAGATATCGAACACTTTATTCAGACATTACAAAAACTAGTGCACAGCATTAGAGAGAAATATTAGGGGGATATATATGCGTAAAATTATTCAATTCCGTTGGCCGATTTTTGCTATCTGGATTGTAGCAGCAGTAGGCTTATTATTGTTTTCACCAAACCTACAAGATTTAGTAAGAGAAAAAGGACAAATAGGGGTGCCAGAAGGCTATTCTTCATCCGAAGCATCTGCATTATTAGAGCAAATGTCTGAGGACAATGCAGCAGACACAATTAGTGGTGTACTCGTCTTTCATGACGACAACGGCATTGATGAAACTGGAAAACAAGAAATTGCAGATGGAATTGAGGAATTAAAAGATCAACAAGTAGCACTCGGCATCTCCAATATTCTTGCTTTCAGTGATGATCCACGTATTGAGGATCAGGTTATATCAGAAGATGGCACAACGATTCTCGTACCAATGGATGTTTCTGTGAAGGATAGAACAATCATCGAATCGAGAGATGATGTGTACGCCGCTACAGAATCTATTAGTGTAGAACACTTAATGACTGGTGAAGCGTATATATCCGAGGATATTGTCATCAATTCAGAGGAAGGTCTGAAGAAAACCGAATATATTACAGTAGGTTTCATTCTAATCATTCTATTTGCTGTATTCCGTTCACTTGTTGCACCATTTATTCCTCTATTAACGGTTGGAATAAGTTATTTGGCTGCACAAGGTATTGTTTCTATTTTGGCAGACACAGTTAACTTCCCGTTATCAACGTTCACACAAATCTTTATGGTTGCCGTTATGTTCGGGATCGGAACCGACTATTGTATCTTGCTTATAAGTCGATTCAAAGAGGAATTAGCAAAACATGAATCAACCAAAGAAGCTGTACTTGCTACGTATAAAGCAGCAGGGAAAACCGTATTCTTTTCCGGATTAGCAGTATTAATTGGTTTTTCAACAATTGGTTTATCAACGTTTTCTTTATATAAATCAGCAGTTGCTGTGGCAGTAGGGGTAGCCGTTGTACTTGTTGCATTAGCTACACTCGTACCATTTTTCTTAGTCGTATTAGGTAATAAGTTGTTTTGGCCATTCCACCAAAATATCGCACATAACGAGAGTAAGTTATGGGGTGCGGTTGGTACATTTTCATGGATGCGCCCTGTGGTCGCACTGCTAATCGTATTAGTAATTACTGTGCCTAGTATTCTCACTTTTGATAACCAAAAATCATACAACTCGCTAGAAGAGATTGGTGATGACTATGGTTCTGTTAAAGCATTTAATTGGTTAGCAGACAGTGTCGGACCAGGTGAAGCAATGCCGGCAACGCTCGTACTTGAAACAGATGATGCGATTGACTCGGCAGCAGAATTTCAAGACATCGAGATTATTTCGGGTCGCCTTGAAAATATTGATGGCGTAAAATCCGTCCGAAGTGCTACGCGTCCAACCGGGGAAATTATTGACGATTTTAAAGTAACGAGCCAAACTGATCAACTCGGAGATGGTATCGGCCAAAGTGCTGATGGTGTTGATCAAATTCAAACCGGGCTTTCAGAAGCTGCCCAACAGTTAACAGGCTCTCTGCCACAACTACAGGAAGCTGAAAACGGTGTTGATCAATTACTAGATGGCACGAAGGAAGCGAACAATGGTATCGGTGATATTCACGACGCCCTTAGCCAAATAGAAGACGGCATTGCTGCAAGCGCAAGTGGTGCTGGTGAAATAAAGAGCAATCTACAAACCATTGTCGACAATTTAAATCAAACGATTGCCGGTAACGAAGAATTATTAACTGGATATCAGGGTATTGCAGCTGGACTAGGTCCTATCGTTCAAGGGTATCAAGGCTATGCGGGCGTATTATCTAGTTCATTACAAAGCTTAGAACAAGCTGAAGACAATAATACTAGCTTAGAAACAGATGAAGATTTTCAAGATGCCAAGAATCAATTAAGTTCTGTCGTTAATGGAACAGATGACGGTCTAAGCATCAGTCAACGAACTGCAAAGTTAGAAAAACAAGTGCTGGGTGGTATCACAAAAGCAAACACCGGATTTGCTCAGTCAGTTGAAGGTCAAAAGCAACTCGTAGCTGGGTTAACGCAACTCATCGGTGCGCTTGATCAGTTGCAATCAGGCTTAAATGAAGCAGCAAATGGACAAGAGCAGGTTGTTAATGGCATTCCTAGCCTACAAGCAGGGTTAACGCAGATTTATGGTGGTCAGGAAGAATTAAAAACTGCCTTTAGCGACATGCACGAGCAAATGGGTGAACTAGCCGACGGGTTAACACAGAGTTCCGATGGCCTAGCACAAATATCTGAAGGGCTCGGAGAAGTAGAAAGCTATTTAAGCAACTTCTCTCAAGAAGGAACAATGACATACGTTAGTATTCCGGAAGAAGCAATTGAAAATGAAGCGTTTCTTGAGGGAATAGCACCATATTTATCTACAGATAAAACGATTACGACATTTGAAATTGTATTAGATGAGAGCCCATATTTAACTAGCTCTGTTAATCTGATAGACGAAATCAGTGAAGTTGCAGAAGAAGCGCGCGAAGGTACCTCCTTTGCAGATGCAACACAAGCAATTGGCGGTATTAGTAGTACAAATAATGATTTACAAAATATCTCTGATGCCGATTATAATCGCACCGTATTCTTGATGCTCGCTGGTATTTTCGTCATCCTAGTTATCTTGTTACGTTCAATCATTATGCCGTTATATTTAATTGGTTCATTAGTCTTAACCTACTATACATCAATGGGTATATCGGAGCTAATTTATGTTAATATGCTTGGCTTCGAAGGTGTCAGCTGGGCCGTTCCATTCTTTGCTTTCGTCATCCTCGTTGCATTAGGAATCGATTATAGTATCTTCTTAATGGATCGATTTAGTGAAAACAAAGCTATGACAATTAAAGACGCCTTACTTTCCGCAATGAAAAATATGGGAACAGTTATTATATCTGCTGCGGTCATTCTCGGTGGAACATTTGCAGCGATGATGCCGTCTGGCGTACTATCGTTACTACAAATTGCTACCGTTGTACTAACAGGATTATTCCTATACGCATTCATCATGCTTCCGTTGTTTGTACCAGTAATGGTCAAATTATTCGGTAAAGCAAACTGGTGGCCGTTTCACAGACAACAAGACTAAATAATATTCAGAAGACCTCGTTCCATAGTGAACGAGGTCTTTTTCGTTTCTAGCTGTTTGTCAGGAATACAATGCTAAACGCTGATAGAAAGATAATCACAATCATCACGATTAGCTTAATAAACCCTTTTTTAGTTAATGATTTATCTTCATTCGTGTCTTTTCTTATTACAAGAAAGATAGCTATAAAGCTAACAACAAACATTATAGGAAAAAAATATTGTGTCATGGAAATCCCCCATTTTATTATTTAATATACCCTCGATAAAATAACAAAAGATACAAATACAGTCACAATTAATAAGCAAGTTAAAATTTGGATTGCTTCTAATCCAGTTAAACTAATAACCTCAAATTGTAGTAAAGTGGTTAACACAATCGAATAACCAACAAAGGCAATAAAAGCAAAAAACATTCCTTTTTGGCGAATCATCCTCATTCGCTCATCCTTTTGTATAAACTGAGGATAAAGATAAGACAAGGAAAATGACATGATTGCCATCGACAATATGATGTAGGAGATGATCGGTGGTGCTGCTTCGGACATGATTGCAGCTACAATTAGAAAAGCCCCCATCAACAAAAACAAACATCCAAAGATAAAATACGCGATTCGATTATACATTTTGTATCACCTCTTCTATTTTTTTATTTGGTCTTCATCATCGAGGATAAAAATCTGTTCAACATGCGCATGAAACAATTTCGCCATATGCAAAGCAAGTGGCAGGGAAGGATTGTACTTTCCTTTTTCAATCGATATAATCGTTTGTCTGGACACCCCTAATTCCCTAGCTAAACTATCCTGAGAATAGTTGTGTGCGGAACGAAATTGCTTTACATTATTTTTCAATCGACTCCCTCACCTTCTCTATAACAATAGTATAAATGTAAAGTAAACTTTACGTCAAGTGTACTTTACATTTAGTTCTCAAAAAGACTGTTTTCGAAAAGTTTGTTGCTATTACACAGACGGTCGAATCACGGTGTATTAGTTTGACAGGAATAAGCGGACTCCCCAGCTCTTATTAACAAATAAACGACCATAGCTTCATCAATTTCACTCAAATAAGTGCACTGGAGGCCGCACAATTCAAATTTCACCTTTTTTTGTCATAGATTAGCGTACTGGTGGCCGCTCACATTCTGCTTCATTCGACCACTGAGAGTCTTCCACTCCCCTAATAAAAAAGATGCAGGGTTCACCTGCACCTGCACCTTAAGCTTTATTTCCCAACTTCTTTAATAATTTTTACCACCGAATCCTTCGCCTGGTAGCTTTCATAGTTTCTCATACTGTTCAAAATTTCAGTCTTACCTTGCTTCAATTGTTTTAATTCCTCCAACAGACGATCACCCGTCAATTGCTCCTCTTCTAACATGTTAGCATATCCTTGTTTCTTGAAAGATTTTGCATTTAGAATTTGGTCTCCACGGCTAGAACTTAGTGGTAGCGGTATGAGTAACATCGGCTTTTTCAATGCAAGAAATTCAAAAATCGCATTCGATCCAGCACGGGAAAGAACAAAATCCGTCGCTGCAAATATATCACTCAATTCTTGATTTACATAGTCAAACTGCGCGTATCCTTCAACCCGTAATGATTCATCAACATTACCTTTTCCACATAAGTGAATGATTTGAAACTCTTTTAATAAGTTAGGAAGCTGCTCACGTACTGCTTGATTAATCCGTTGGGCACCGCCACTCCCCCCCATGATCAACAATACTGGTTTGTCATTAGGCTTTAGCTTAGTAATATCCAATCCTTTTTGCTTGCTGCCTCGGAAAAGCTGATTACGGACGACAGCACCTGCCCACTCCGATTTTTCCTCTGGTACATACTGCATTGTTTCAGGGAACGTTGTTAACACTTTTTTTGCAAGTGGGATGGCAATTTTATTCGCAAGGCCGGGTGTAATATCTGATTCATGAATAACTGCAGGAATTCTTCGTAACCATGCAGCAACTAAAACAGGCACTGAAACAAAGCCTCCTTTAGAAAAAACAACAGAAGGCTTACGCTTGCCTAATATTCGAAAAGCTTGAAGCGTTCCTTTTATGACTTTAAAGGGATCCTTCATATTTTCAATTGATAAGTATCGACGCAATTTACCTGTCGAGATTGGATGATAGGTTACGCCATCCAGTTGGCTGATTAGTTCTTTCTCAATTCCATTTTTAGATCCTATGTAATCAATTTCCCAACCTTCTTGCTGAAAGACAGGTATAATTGCCAAGTTAACGATAACATGCCCTGCAGTGCCACCACCGGTAAATAGAATTCGTTTATCACTCATGCTGTACGCCCCTTTTATATACACAAATTTTCTGACAAATATTATATAAGTTTAAAGTATGCTATAATCCTCTCTATCCTATAAGAAATCGAGCGAAAAAGGAAGAGGTTGATGTACGAAACTAGCACACGCAAAGAAAAAATTAAATTATTTCTTCACATTCTTATTCCTATTCTAATTACCCAGGTTAGTATGTATGCGATGAACTTTTTTGATACCGTTATGTCTGGTAACGCAGGTGCAGATGAATTAGCTGGCGTTGCTATTGGTTCAAGCTTATGGGTTCCTATATCCACAGGGATTAACGGCATATTGATGGCACTATCACCGATTGTTGCGCAATTAGTTGGTGCTAAAAAGGAAGAAACTATTCCTGAGACCGTCCGCCAAGGAATATATCTCTCGATTGCTTTAGCATCGATTGTTGCCGTTATCGGTTACTTTTTAATTGATCCAATCTTAGGATACATGGAGTTAGAATCCCAAGTTCGTTATGTAGCAAAATATTATTTATTAACGATTGGCATTGGTATTATCCCTTTGTTCATTTTTAACTTGATCCGTTGCTATATTGATGCTCTCGGTCAAACGAGAATTTCGATGGCGATTCTTTTACTTACACTACCATTTAATATCGTTTTTAACTATGTATTAATCTTCGGTAAGCTAGGGTTTCCCGCACTAGGAGGAATTGGCGCTGGGCTTGCTTCAGCGCTCACTTATTGGATCGCCTGTGCCGTTGCTGTAGCAGTCGTCCACCGAATGCAGCCTTTTGCACGTCATGGAATATTACGTAATTGGCGCCCTCCATCACTTGCTGCTTGGTGGGAGCAATTAAGAATTGGGGTGCCAATCGGCAGTTCTATCTTTTTTGAGGTAAGTATTTTTTCTGCAGTTACGCTATTCATGAGTGTGTACAGTACGTATACGATTGCAGCCCATCAAGCAGCGATTAACTTTGCATCGTTATTGTATATGATTCCACTTAGTATTGCCACAGCTTTAACAATTACTGTCGGCTTTGAGGTTGGTGCCAAGCGCATCAATGATGCAAAGAGCTATTCCTATTTAGGGATTATTTCTGGGGTAGTTATTGCATTCATTGCTGGATTCATTTTGTATGCCTTCGATGATTGGATTGCTAAATTGTATAACAGCAATCCTGAAGTCATTGCGTTAACAAAATCGTTTATTTTCTACGCGATCTTTTTCCAATTAGCTGATGCATTTGGTGCACCGTTGCAAGGTATTTTACGAGGTTATAAAGACGTAAATATCACCTTTTGGATGTCGTTATTTTCCTATTGGATCATCGGATTGCCAAGCGGATGGCTTTTGGCCAATTTCACTGAATTAGGACCATATGGCTACTGGATTGGACTAATTATCGGACTAAGCGCTGGCGCAATTACGCTGTTTGGTAGGATGTTGTTTTTACAGAAAAAATTGATCACTAACTATTCACGCGTTCACTAACACACAAAGGTTCCAGTCAATCGACTGGAACCTTTTATTATCAATCAACTCAAATTAAGAACAATCAATCGTTCTTCTGTCATCTCTTGAATAGAATATTTTGGCCCTTCTTTACCATTCCCACTATTTTTAACACCACCGTAAGGCATTAAATCAACACGATATTGTGATGCATCATTGATCATTAAACCACCAACCTCAACATTGCGCGCTGCATAGAAAGCTGTATCTAAATTCGTAGTGAAAATGCCTCCTTGCAAGCCATATGGCGATTCATTCAGTTCCTTGATACATGCATCTAAATCTGTATAAGAAATCATGCTAACAATTGGAGCAAACACTTCTTCACATACGACTCGCATGTTCTTGTGCACGTTACTTAAAATTGTCGGCTGCAATAGTGCACCAATCCGTTCCCCACCATGTACGATTTTTGCACCGCCCTTGACAGCTTCGTTAATCCACTGCTCCGCTCGTTCTGCTTCTTTTTCTGCTATCATTGGACCAACGTCGGTTTTTGGATCATTGGGATCACCAACATGCAGTTGCTTCACATGCTCCACAAGTCGCTCTTGAAAGGTTTCGAATACATCCTCATGCACATACAAGCGTTGAACAGATATACATACTTGTCCGGCATAAGCAAAACTTTTTTGCGCAACATTTGCTGCAGCTTTTTCGATATCGGCCTCTTTATCGACAATTACTGGCGAGTTATTTCCTAGCTCAAGAATAAGCTTTTTTAAGCCTGTTTGTTGCTTTAATTTCAAACCAATCTCTGCACTTCCTGTAAAAGTGAACAAACTAATCCGCTCGTCCTGCATCATTTGATTTCCTACCGTTGACCCTGAGCCTACCAGCACATTAAATAAGCCTGCAGGCAAACCTGCTCGGTCAAAAAATTGTGCCAGTTTTATCGCAGAAATCGGGGTTGCGCTTGCCGGCTTTAACACTACTGCGTTTCCAGCGGCTAGTGCAGGTGCCACTTTGTGTGAAACGAGATTTAGTGGGAAGTTAAACGGACTAATTGCGCCAACAACACCGACTGGAACTCGAATGGTAAAAGCCATTCGGTTTTCTGATCCTGGCGCTGCTTCAACAGGAACACCTTCACCATGAATTCGTTTCGCTTCTTCAGCAGCTATTTCAAAAGTTTGCGCAGATCTCTCCACTTCATTTTCTGCTTGTTTAATCGGTTTACCTGCTTCTATCGAAATGCAATGTGCCATTTCCTCTTTGTTTTCAATTAACAACTCGCTTACCTTTTTCAGTACAAGGTAGCGATCATAAGGATTCATTGCTTTTTCCTTATAAGCTTTTTGTGCAGCTGTGACTGCTTGGTATACTTCAGTTTCCGATGCTTTAGAAACGGATGCAATGGGTTCTTGTGTATATTTATTTACAATTTCTAGCTTATCGTCTGTATTAATCCATTTGCCGTCAATATATAATTGATATTGTTGTTTCATTTCGTCTACCTCCAAAATCCAGCTTTTGGTTCTATATTCCACTTATGAAAATGTATAAACGTAAACACGATTTTTATGATTGAAATGAATTCGCTACTTTTACAAGCTCTTGTTTAGAAACCTGATGATGAGAGCCTTGGATTGTTGCATTGTCTGTCACCGTGCTTGGTCGATACGTCATTTTATAACTGATGCCATTGTCCACCCAGTACAACATTTGAGCATAAGAATTGCTAACATACTCCCCGTCAAGCTCTTCATTGATCGCTACAGTTTCTGATTGAACAGTAGACTGCTTAACAGCAGCATTGACGACCTGAATAGATAACATATCATTATCACTCGTGTAAAAGCTGACATCTAACGCCTCTTGCTCTGTTTCGATGTCGGTATAACGGTCAGAGATAAAGAAGTCAACTTCCATTGGTAAATAGCCTGGCACTCCAGGGTTAAATGACAGCCCGTCTATTGTTTGATTAATTTTCTTTTTATCGTAGCCGTAATAACCATCTGGTATAGACGCTGCACTTTGACATCCTACTACACTTACCATAACTAGAATTAGTAAGATTAGAAGTTTCTTTGATGTGAATTTCATTTTGGGCGTCCTCCTAGCCAGAAAAAAGTATACTACTAATATGACGCAATCACCCAATAAAATGTTTCAAGTTAAGAACATTTTTACTAATTAATTTCCAAAAGTATCAATTACACTAACAAATTGAATAAAAAAATAAACCCACTTAAATAAGTAGATTTATTTCTCAATGGTTTGTTTAAATCCGTAAACCGCACCAATTAGATTGGCATTTTGGCGGTATAAACAAGCATCTAAATTCGGAATAACTTTAGCAATTTTCATCTTATCAAGAATCACAGTTAATTTTTCTTTAATTTTGTCGATTAGTTCACTTCTCGCACTAATGCCCCCGCCAATTAATATAATTTCCGGGTCAAACATATACTGTAAATTGTAGATACCAGCAGCAAGCATATGATAAAATTCATCAATTGCTTGTATACAATCTTGATCTCCCTGGTCAGCTAAATCAAAAATTTGCTCCCCAGTTAAAGAGCTTTCTTCCACTTGTTTCGCTTTTGCAACTCTTGTAATAATTGATGCTGTAGCAGCAACGCTACTCCATGATTGTTCACCATATGGGTCTACTAACATGTAACCGAACTCTCCACCGTGAAGGTTGGCACCCTTGTGTAGCACACCATCCTTGATAACAGCTCCACCTATCCCTGTTCCTAATACAACGACAAGGACATCTTTTTTACCTTTAGCTGAACCATTCCACAATTCAGCGTATCCTGCACAATTTGCATCATTTTCTATATAAACAGGTAAATTTGTTTTGCCTTCAACCAGCTCTTTAATATTGGGACCATGTAAGTATGGAAGTGCGCTTGTACCATATATAATTCCCTTATCCGACACTGCTCCTGGTGCACTGATGGCAACCCCTGTTGCGGTTGAAAACTTTTGAGTAAGTTGTTTAATCGTTTCAATTAATGCTTCTAATGTTTCTGGTGTTTTGGTCTTTCCTTGTTCGATAATATTAGCATCTTCCCTTACTAGTCCATATTTAATAAATGTACCACCAATATCAATTGCCATATATTGTTTCACGTATAGTACCTCGATTCATATGTATTTAGGTGCTTCGTAAAATACCCATATAGCATCTATTATATCTATAAACTACTCATATGGTAAGTCTAAGCAAACATTTGTTTTCCGTTTACTTTAAAACAATCATTTTGTTAAGTTATTTAATGGGTAGCCACGCTAATACATCTTTAATCTTGCTATCCCAATATTTCCAGCTATGGTCTCCAGGACCAAAATCAGTAGTTAAAATAAATGACGTTTCGCTACAAGCATTTTTAAAATTAATGTTTCCTTCATATAAAAAATCTTCTGTACCACATGCTTGATAAAGTAATGGCTTTTGTTTATTAGATTGCGTAAACAAACGCAGCATTGCGATTAAATCATAGCCCGAACCACTAATATCTTGGTCACCAAATACGAGTGACAAAGGTTTCTTAATACTCCATGGGTTGTCATTTTCAGCCTCTGCTCTAACATCATTCACACGTGTTACCATATCTAATGCTCCCGATAAGCTTACAGCAGCTGCAAATTTTTCAGGAAAGTGTAGCGCCCATTTAAATGCACCATAACCACCCATTGATAAACCAGCTACAAAGTTGTCTTCTCTTTTTTCCGATAAAGAAAAAAACGATCTTGCTATCACTGGCAATTCTTCCGTCAAAAATGTCCAATACTTATTTCCATATTTCATGTCTGTGTAAAAGCTATGATCGACTTTCGGCATCACGACCGCGAGACCATAATCTTCTGCATATCTTTCAATTGAGGTGTGGCGCAACCACATCGAATCATCGTCACTATAGCCATGAAGCAGAAACAAGGTTGGATGCTTGTCTCTTGCTGATTGGTTAAACGTAGATTGTGGTAAAACAACTGTCATCGATGTGCTTAACATTAGCACCTCTGAAAAAAATTCGCAACGAATTAATGCCATTGCACAAACCTCCTAATATCTTTTATCTCTTATTATACTACTAGTGAACTGCGAAGCATATAAACTCAAAAAACCTCCATAACTGATACGAAACCAGTTACGGAGGTGATATATTATATTACTGCTTCGTCTGTTTGATTAGAAAAGAACTGCTTCATTGCATAAAACACGTCCGATTTTTTCCTTAGTACATAATATTTTAATTTTGGATCTTCTAATTGTCGGTATACCTGCATTAAAGTTGAATGGCGATTATACTGGTTTAATCATTAACCCTATACACGTTTACATACTTTCGTATAAAGATAATGCTACTTTGTTCAATTGCCCCTCCGTTTTTCTCTGATTTATCTATTCGACACAGATTTAATTTCTCCTACATGAAATACTTCAATAGGTAAATCTAATTCACTACAACATTTTTTAATTTTATCTATTCTAGATTCCATTTCCACTATCCATATCAATCTAGGGTAGTAACCATATTGTTTTTGAAATGCGCCCGTTTCTTTTAATGCAGCATATCGTTCCAACTTATTTACGTTGGCTTTCCACTTTTGTTTACGATCAATTTCTATAAACTT
Source organism: Radiobacillus sp. PE A8.2 (assembly GCF_045635475.1). Classification (NCBI taxonomy): domain Bacteria; kingdom Bacillati; phylum Bacillota; class Bacilli; order Caryophanales; family Bacillaceae; genus Radiobacillus; species Radiobacillus sp. PE A8.2. The sequence continues at coordinate 63,872 of NZ_JBJGXI010000020.1, forward strand.
AATCTTGTCACCTTTTATAACAGCATCCGGAACGACAGATATATCTCCGATCTTTACCATTTCCTCTAAGCTATATTCGTTTTCATGAATAAGTGTCCAATTCCGCATTAACCTATGTTCTAGTAGCGACCATCCATGGAGGTAATTTACATCAAATATAGCCGCGCCGCGCTTTGATAACTTGAATATGCGACCTTTTGGGTTATCAATAAAAGATACATTACCAGAACTGTTTATCTCCCTCATAATGATATTGGTTCTTTTAATGCCTACACCTAATAGTTCTGCTATCATATCTCTACTTAGAACCTCCAGACGGGATAAACTCAATAATATTTTCTCCTTCTGATTCATCTCGCCAATCCGTCACGTCCTTTCTTTTGGTTCTGTACCAATTTTGCAACAAATGTTTCATCACACGATCACTAATCAATGGTACTTGCATTTCAAGGAGATTAGGACCATGAACAGCTACACAACGTCCTGGTATATCTTTTAAGTGAGCTGCATGTGTATTACCGTCGCCTAAAACAACTTCGGACGCTTTACCTGTCTGCAAACGAAAGCTCATTTTAGCATCTGAATTTTGCTTTATGTCTCTGGGGAGTGTTGTGCCGACTGGATACTGGGTGCAAAAAATAAGCCTCACACCTAGCCCTCCTGATACAGAACTAATATCCTCTAATATCGTTTGGCAAGCTAATTGTATTTTGTCATTTCTGGTCTTTGGTACTAATCGGTTCGCTTCATCGACGATAACAAATATACGTTTCTTTATATCGGTTTCTACAATGTTAGATAAATCGTTGTCGTGAAAATAGTCCATTACTTTGTCGTATCTGTCCTTCAATCCGTTTAACATTTTTAAGGCTTCTTCCGGCGTGCCAGCCACTTCTCTCACTTGTTCCAACTTTTCATATTTTCCGAATTCTAATTTACGCTTTAGATCAATGATATAAAACTCTACGTCATCTGGATTGCTCAATACAAGAGATGTCATTATAGATTTTAAACCAATAGTCTTACCGTATCTTGTAGTCCCACCCATTACCGTATGAGGAATCTTGTCAAAATCATGCCACACTAAACCTTTATACGTCATCCCAACTGGTATTTTCCATGTACCAGGCTTTAACTGAGGAATAAGTTTGGTGTATAGCCACTTAGTAGGCAATTGATCTTCATATACAAATACATGTAGCATTCCGCTTTTAAACTCTGTTTCAACGTCCTTATGCAATCCATCTTTAAAAATGCCGACATCGTTATTAAGCATTTCAATTTTTTTTGATGGGACACCTAAAGGAATCCGGAATACATATTCCATGCCGTTCGCAGTTTTTATTTTATCTTGCCGTATGAATCTACATGTTTTAATCGTTCCATCAGTAGCGCTTCTTCCGATAATTCCTGTATATTCAAAAATTTTCTGAATCTTCTTTCGATCCGACATATTACCGAAGCGAACGCCGCCCAAAAGCGAAGCTACAGCGAAAGCAACAAAAATAGATAGTTCTATAGGTAGAACCTCCCTCAAAAAATTAAATTTGAAAAACACCATCAAACACAACCTACACATAGCGCGAATGCTATTCTAGGACAAGTTCACCACTCAACCACTCGACCTAGAACACTAAAAATAGCTTGCCAATCTTGTAGATCATAAAGAATAGAACACCCGATACAGCCAGAAGGCCAGATACCCGAATAAATATTTCATCTAGATATATGATCTCCTTTTTAGCAGCAAACAATAAACCAAAAAGCAAGCTCACAATAAGCAACATAGATATGACGATCATAGCGATAACACCTCAGTAATCCATTGGATATAACTTTGTTGTTTGTTCAATTAATCTTCCAGCCAAAACTTTTAAATGATCCTCGGCATTTTCATCACTACTTAAATATTGAATTTCATGTGACATCTCAACTAGTTCATCATGGATCCGTTTCAACTCAACGCATATACGTTCAATTTCTAAGACAATAGCCTTATCTTCCAATTCCAGAACCCCCTATAAGAAATCGTCCCATATATCATTTGCCAGATCTTTGTATTCCTTCATGTGCGGTCTATCCATTCTGTCATCTACATCAAATCGTTCAATGTGGACCATGATTGATGCCTTTTGTTCTTTATTAGCTTGAGAGTATAAGTGTCTTAGTTCACTAGAATCGTGCAAATACGGTGTAATTTCTAATTGGTTATATACCCAATCAGCTTTTTTATTTCCTTTGGCAGCATTCACCCCTGTAAATATAGAATCAAGAAAACTCATGCCAGTTCAACCCCTTCGCGCGCTCTTTGGCATAATCATTCCCCCATGCTTTTTTCCATACTGGATCAGGATCAGTTATGCCTAAATCAAAATCTAATTCTGGCTTTCCGTTTCTCATTGTTCCAGCTCCACAACAAACCGTACAATTATCCATGAATACAGAAGGTTTACCAGCGCGTATTTGCATCACTTCTTCTTTGCCTGAACCGCCACACGCATGGCAATCATATGAAACCATTAGTTCACCTCTTTTACATACTCAGTTAACTTTGTATAGTAACCAGGAGAAATAACTTCAACATACCACTCCAGATAACAATCCCTGTTACAGTAAGCATCATCAACTATAAAAACCTCTCCATCTAATACCTTTTTGCACCATTCACAGCATATTTCCATGATTAATTAACCTCTCTCACTTCACCTTCTAGGTCCGCTATAAACAACTGTAATATTACTGATTCTTCCTCGGTCATGTTTTTTATCGCAGTTCGCAACCCTTCGCATATTAGGTTTATATGTTGTCTGAATACAAAAACCTTCGCTACCTCTTGAACGTTTTCTTCAATGAAACTGTCTATAAATTTATCAGCAAGCTTTGAAGCGATTGTTTTCATTTGCTCGTCATCTGGTTCTGCTTCTGTACACATCACTGCGAAATTCATCAATACACCAATTTCTTCTCGGGTCAATTCATTCATGATGATCTCCTCTTTTCTTATATAAATGAAGCGTAATCAGGTTTAATTTCTTGTTGCTTTACTGGGTTTGCCTTGGTTAAATAACACTCATAATTTTTTGTATTTATTTAGAATTTCCAAGGCAGACATTTGCTTTTGGGTATTCTCTTCCTTTTTAAATTCTAATTTGATACTTGATTTGTAACCTTCACGCGCCTCATTACCAAGTGAGAGCTTTTTCCCATCAAACGATTTTTCAATTTCCTTTAGTCGATTCTGATACCACTGCATTCCAGCAATAATCGTAGTTACTTTACCGGATTCGTTACGATAGTTACCCTGGTACACATAAAAAGGTTCAGTTTCAAATACTTCGAATATCTTCTTTTGGGAGATACTCCTCATTAACGATTCCTGACCGTCAAAAATAATGCCAGCACTAGTCAATTTCTCCTTCTCTGGAGAAACAAAGATAGATGATTCCCACGACTCTTGAATCCTCTTGGCCACACCCTCCTCAGTAACGTTGTTTTCTTGACCACTATTGAGCTGCGCCAGTTCCACTTTAGCAATTACGCCAACGCCAGGAGTTTTGAAGATTTCTCTTAGATCCGTTCTATCCAGAACACCTTCCTCAGAATGTCTAGATGTATATTGCTGCAACTCATAAAATATAGATACCAGCTCCTCGTTAACAGTTCTATATAAACTTTCTTTACCCACTTCTGTATAGCGTTTTTGGTTATCAACTGGGTAAATGGCAATGTTCAACTTAGACAGCTCTTCAGAGGCTTCAACTGTGTTGAATTGATTATGATATGGCTCCGAGTAACTTGGAAGAATCGGGCAACCTACTATCACTTTTTCAGGCATTTGATGCTGCAATAACTCGATTAACAATGGACCAATTCCTGAACCGGTACCACCACCAACAGCAAACGTAACAATAACAATTTCAATGCTCGGTGTAGAAAAATTATTTTCAAAAAACTTCTCAATCGCATCGATGTTATCAGGAAGCTTTGCGATCGCAACATCTCTTCTTTTTCCAACACCCTCAGTTCCCACTAATCTCAATTTACTTTCAATTGAATCCAGTTCCAGGTCATTTTTGGAATAATTAATAGCTACGGCCTTTATACCTTTTTTCCTAGCAAGATTAGCAATATTTCCTCCCGCTTGCCCGACACCTACGAATGCAAACATTATTCATCAGCTCCCTTTAATTTGTTTAATGCTAATTTTCCATATTGAGTGATGTAAACACTGTGTTCTTTACTCTCTTTTAGAACATGAATGGTTTTAGTCACTTCCAATCTGTACAAATATTTTTGAAATACAGCAATCGATAACTCACTTTTATCTAACAGTTTTTGTCTTGATATTGCCTTAAATGGTGCGTCTGCTTTTTCTAGAACTGCCAATATAGTTAGCTCTTGATAAGATAAGCTCGAGATAATGTTAGAAAGATAGGTTTCCATCGTAACTAGCCTCCCAATGATATTTTTGAAGATTTTTTAAGATATCAGATTAGTACCAAAAATCAAAGAAAATTTCTGTGTATTTTGGAAAAGTATAGTAAAGCATATGGGCTATAAATTTGTTTATGTCTGTCCTATCAAGAATTCTTGAATTATAATCCGATAAACACGGTTAATTTATAAAAAAGGAATTTTTATGTTTTTAATGAATATATATAATAAGTTTGAAAAAAAAGGGGTCTAACGATATGCTGGTGTCCAAAATAGGGAATATACGGAGATCAAAAGGATTACAACAAAATTATGTAGCAAAGCAAATTAAAGTATCTAAACAGTCATTAAGTGATTGGGAGCGCGGCGAAGTATATCCCAAAGCTAATCACCTATTTGATTTAGCAGATTTTTTTGAAGTTAAAGTGGATGATCTATATGAGAGGATTAAAGAATAATGGTGAACAGAAAAAGGGTTAGACACGTTCGCTGTCATCCAAAGAAAATCTTTTGGATCATAGGATTGGAAAAGGATTATTGGATTAGTAAGATAGAACAACTTATTCTAGCCAACGGTGATAAAATGTGAAATTAAAAGTTGATGAAGCGATAAAACGAAGTGGATTAAAGAAGGGTCATATAGCGAAAGAAATAGGGGTATCGGCAGACACGATGACAAATTGGGCAAAGAATAGAAGTATGATCCCACTGGATAAGGATGTTAGTTTATCTAAATTATTAGGGATCCGATTAAAAGATTTATACGATGACAAATAAAGTTAGAGGCAGCCAAAAGGCTGTCTTTTACTATTGATAATATTTAAACAGTCGCATATAATAAGAACAAACGTTCTTATTATATGAGGTGATAATATGGAGAAAGTGAATGATCGTGGTAATTTAAAATGGACACCATTTATGATGACAGAACATACGGAAATGTTGAATGAGTGGTATGAATCGGATAAAGATGTACAAAAGCCAATTATCAGTGAGGATAAGCTGGAAGACATGCAGCGAACAATTCAAGAGGCCATCGAACTTAAGAAGCAAGTGCAGGTGTTTTTCCATTCATCACATAGAATCCAACTCGTTGAAGGTATTATTGTTGGTCATGGAATGAATCGGTTGGAGATTGAGAGTGCGGATGGCATTGATTACTTGGTGCCAGATGAGATTGTAGATATATCCATGGAATAATTGACAGCTGTAATGATTCTCAAGAAAAAAGTAATGGCAACAGCGTAATTATCCTGTTGCCTAAATTCTAATCGGTTATTATATTTACAAGATCAATAATTTTCTGAGCGCCTTCATATAGATGATTAATGAATTTATCCATGTCATCCTCAGTGTTAACAGACTCTCCTAAGAAAATTGAATATATAATTGAAAAACTCTTTAGCAAATCAGATATTGCTAATGTATACATTTTATAATAATGAGTTAATTCACGATCCGATTTAATACTTTCTATAACTTGTTCAAAATCTTTTATGTCTTTACGAAGTAACTCTAAAGTTTTTTCAACTTCAGTAAACAATTGTTTACCCGTTTGTGATTTAAATCTATCCGGAAGATTAATGTCCACCTCCGGTTCTAAGTCATCCATAAATCCTTGCGCTAGATTTAATATCTCATTAACAGACATGGACAAATCTGGTAAACAATTTAAAAGCAATCTAATAATATCATCTTTCGATCTTACCTCGTCCATTCAGAGCGTGCCTCCTTCCCACAATTAGGGCAGAAATTATAGTATATAGGGAACACGGATTTACAATCATAACATCTCTTTCTATGCGTTTTTTTACAGTTACCGCATTTTAGCCCATCTGGTCTTAAAGGAACATGACACCCGTCACAACCATCTAATGCATATAAAAAATTAATTGCTTGTTTTACTAACTCTGCATATGTATCTGTCTTAAATTCTCCAACCTTCATTATCAATCTTGATTTATCTATCGAACGTGCCTGTTGACATAAGATATTAGCATTATTAATTTCGTCATTAAAGTGATGGCCTTGCTCTTCGAGTTTCCTTACGTTATGGTCAATTAATATAATATCATCCATATTATAAGGGATAATAAAAGGTGGAATAACTTTTGGAGTACGTGTCATTGGCACTACTAACACAACGGGCGACACACTATTCATAATATTATTTGACACAATAAAAACCGGTCTATATCCGTTTTGTTCGGATCCTTTAGCCGGTTTTAAATTAGCCCAATAAATATCTCCATGAGTGGGATTTTTAATTTTCGAACTCATCTTTATTAACCATCTCCCAAGAAATATCATCAGACTCACTTGATAAATCGGCAAATTTTTCAGAAAAATCTTTATCAATATCTGCTGTATCAATATACGCCTGAACCATATTATTATAAAACTCTTGATCCTTCTTCTTTTCCATTGCAACATCTTTCTGATAAGCAATCAGTTTAGCTATAGCTGCTTGAAAACCAACAGATGTGGCAGAAAGCTTTACCATCCATATTGGATTACGTCCTATTGCCAACCCCACATTAATCATCCTCCTTTTAAACATATTATCACACCCCCTTATGTTAACTGTCAATCATTTACGGAGAAGTTTTTATAAAGCTTATGCAAAGTAATTGCCAAATATTACGATGTTTAGACGTTGATATTTATATATTCCTTTTCTAGTTATTGTTTACACTATGTATTTTGCTTAGACTGTGATCAAACTAAACTCGCTTACCGATATATAAATGTAATCTATATTTTGTGAAAAGGACTCCATTTATGATGCCCGAACACTCCAAAATGCTGCATGATTGGAATGAATCGGAGAATGATGGACAGAAACCGGTTTTAAGCGAGGATAAATTGGAAGACATGCAGCGTACGATACAAGAGGCCATCGAATTTAAAAAGCAAGTGCATGTATTTTTTCATTCGTCCCATAGAATACAAATGGTAGAAGGGTTTATTATTGGTCATGGTATAAATCGGTTGGAGATTAAAAGTGAGGATGGTGTTGAGTATTTGGTATCAAATGAGATTGTGGATATTTCATTAATTCAAAAAAGCCCGGTAAGGGCTTAATTAACTGTCTGGTAGTACTCTATAGGGCAATAATTATAACCATTTAGGTAATCTGGTTGATTGAAATTGTCATCTGGATGGATAAGATGGTGATAATCAACGAAAACAGGTGTTAGGTAGTTATTTGTATAATCGTAAATTGCAATTAATCTAATATTCTGCGAAACTCCAAACTGCCATAACTGAGGACCAGATACTTTATCGCCTGTTAAGTTTTGTCCATGAATCTCTTCTAAAATTTTTTTGGATAAATCGAGTTTTTCCTCATCAACCGGATGACAATGCCGCCAACCTTGTGTCCCAGCCTGTCTAATCATATCATTACCGTTCTTTTGAATTAAGGGGATAACTTTATGAAAAAGTTCAGTAATATAATCTATAAACATATCTTTATCTTTAAGTTTATTAGTATAGCTATCTCTAGTGATGGAAACCCCCTTTAGCCAATTCTCTTTAGACAAATCAAATGTTAAAGGGGAATTGGATTCGATTGGTTTGTTCCCCTTTACATTTTTCGAAACATTACCCTTGTTCCCTTTTTTCATTCGCTTTCCCATTACTCTACATGCTCCACATTTTGAATATAGTAATTGAATATTTCTTCATCCGAGATTGGACGAGTACATCTCTCAATTGGGCTGCAATCGCCTCTTGCAACTATCCACGGATCCTCTTGATGAGTAATACTTTCTAGCTGATTACCAGTATAACTACCATACTCATCCCATACCTGCTCTAAAATATCTTCTATTTCCGAAGATAAAACAGGCTGATAACTTTCATTTTTTTCAATATCAAGAAATCCATAATCTCTGTACTTTCCATAGACACTTGGAATTACAGGACCATGTACCCAAGCTTCAATTCGTTCATCGAACAACCTTACTTGAAGGTTATCATTATTTTCATTTTCAAGTGTTAATGTCCATGAATATGCATAATAAAGGAGCTTTTGAAGCTTTTTAGGTGACATGGAATCTTTCGATAGGAACCAATCGATCACATCTTGTACATTATACATGCGGTCACCTTCCTTCTAAATTTTCTGACAATTAATTAATCATTAGACCAAGTATAGTACAAACTGTTAACTTTATAAACAGATTTATGTTACATTTTTCAAGTTATACGTCATTATTTGTTTATTAACCCCTATAGTTAATGGAATTCTGTTGACTTATTAGTTTGTTAATTAGAGAATTAACTAGAAATAAATAATTAAGTGGAGAGGTTGATAATATTGGAATATTGGTTAATAATCAGTAACTTTTCATTAGCACTCGCAACTTTTATAGCTGCAATTTCCTCCCTCGTCCTAGCTTTTAAAAAGGATAAACCAAGAGGTGAAGTAATGGTTAATTCCCGTAGTGGAAATGGCATAGTATACATAAAGTTTCGTAACAGAGGAAGAACTAACATTTATATAGATGAGATATATGATTTTTTTGATGGAATTAAATATTTTAAATTTCCAACAAGCCACCTAAACTTCCCAATAAAAGTTGAACAAGGTGAGTCTGTTTTATTCGAATTCTGGGAGTCTGACCTTGAGGACCATTGTAAAGATGGAGTTAATAGAATTTTTTTCAGAGAGGGCACTGGGAAGAAATTCAAACTTAAATATAAAGATCACAAAAAAACTCGACAAAATTAAAATAAGCCCCCGCCGAATAATTCGAGGCTTTTAAACTATGTAAACCCCCACCATAGGCAGGGGCCCCAAGTGTTCATGGATTGCTCACCCATGTACACTTTAAATTATTACATATATTTTCCATATTGGCAATTGTTAATTTGTTCACTTCTTATGCTTCAATATTTCTCGACAACTAGGAGCGGGTTGCAATTAATATTTTTACTTAGTCTAAAACCGTTTAAAACAGACTACTCTAGACTAGACTAACATAGTCTAATCTAGACTAATCTAGACGGTTTTTTTATTTTATAAATAGCTGAAATGGATAATGAAACGGATAATTGTTGGATAATAATTATCCAACAATTATCCGAGTTTTTCTCCAAGTAAAGCCTTGATAAATATTGTTATATCAACGATTGATGCAGTTTAAAATCAAGATTTTATAAACCATTCAATTCTGTTGCTAATTTGTACCCTGTACAGAAATTCATAAGGTTTTAAGTGTATAGTTAGAGCGACATTTTAAAAACCTTTCGATAATAATTTCTAATCCTTATTTGTAAGGTTAATAGTAATAAAATCTAAAATCAAACTCAATTCTTTCACATTCATATTTTTATCGTAAACTATAAACATTTTGTACAACCTCCCTAATCAAATAAATTTCCTATATTCGAAACCGCATTGTTTGTATTAACAGCCTGTGTTATTTGATTACTATCTAAATAGATACTATTATCTTTGGCCAACAACTGTGCTAGTATCTTATTTTGTTTTAAAGTTGCATCCAGTAAATCTTTCGTATAATTAACCGATGTAGATCTGGACGGTTCACTAGTTGTTTCACTTTGATTACCTAGTAGTGCTAATAATTTATTAAAATCTGTCCGAATATTAAGAGTTTCCATGATACTTCCCCAGCCATTAGTTCCGTCAGCATAATGTTTAATACTTTGGAAAAGTGTTTTAGTTTCTTTAGCTGGCATTACGTGAGTACCTCGTGGTAGGTCAGGATATATTGTTGGTTTATCAGCACTAAAAAACATTTTACCGTTTGGAAGGCTAACCAGTTCACTTCCAGCGTTAGCCCCTATGCCATCTCCTAGTATAGCATGTCCTCCTGGGTGTCCTTGTGGTGGCGTTCCCTTTGCCCACCAATTTGGCGTTTGTTTATATTGCACAGACGGTGTACGTACTGTAGGAGCCGACATAGATATTTTTTGACTGAAGATATATCTAACTTCATCCCAAGCCCATTTAGCCGTATTTATAAGCGCGCTAGTAGATGCTAATGTTGGTGAAGGCATTTTGATTGATCCAGAGAAAATTCCTTTAAGATCATCGAAAACATCTTTACCTTTTATATAAATTTTTCCAAACTCAATTCCAGCATCAAGACCTAATCTTTCCCACTTCGTTAATATCTCCCCAGTGGTCAGATTAACTTGTTCAATCAATTTAGGGTTTTGCTCTTTGGCTGTATTAATTACTGATTGGTGCATTTCCTCTGCTTTTTTTATAGATTCATTCTTTTGGTATTCCGCATTTTTTATCAACTCTCTAGCTTGTTCTGCGGTAATCTCCCCGGTTTCATCACGCATCATTTCAATAGCACTTACTTGTTTGTAATACGTCTCTTCAGCTTCAGCTACTGAGCCATCTTTAGCTTTAATGGAATTTTTAATTGTATCAGCTGCTTGTCTTGCAGTTATGTCAGCTGCCTGGTCTTTCATTCTAGTGAGTATCGTTTGTTGTTCTTTTTCATTTTCGGTAAGTGTTTCTATTGCTAATTCTTTTTGTTTTTTCTGTATTTGATTAATTTCCTGTTGTTCGGATTGAGTTAAACTTCTGTTTTCTTGTGATGCAGTTTCTAAAATTTCTTTTATTCTTTCCTGACCCTTTTTGGTGGTCTCAATTCTTTCTTCAAAGCCACCTGTTACATTTTCTAAAATTTCTGCTTGCTCTTCCTCGCTTATATCTATTGCTTCTGTAAATAATTCCTGGATAGCTGTTAAACTCTCATCTTTTCTTTGTTCTAAACCCTCAACAATCTGTTTGCCCATTTGATCAAACGTACCGGTTAATGATTCGGCCATCTCCTCAGATACTTCTTGTCCACTCCATGATAGTTGATTTAACTGTGTAGTAGCTTCGTCGTTTAAATCCACAAAGCTGCCAACAGCTTTTTCTGTATTTTTTGAAACAGATTTTCCAAATAAATCAATCTGAGGAATAACATCTTGCTTCATATGATTATGGAGAGCTATGCCACCTGCAGTTAATCCTGCGATGCCTAAAGTCGCCAAAGCCAAGGGACCGCTGCTTACTGTAAGGGCACCTAAACCTCCAATTAAAGAAGCTTTACCCGCTCCACCAGTTGCACCTTTTTTACCGATAGCTCCGGTTAAACTACCGGTCACTTTTAAAAGTCCACCAATACCTGTGGAAAGACCACCTACTATGGATAATACAGGTCCAGCAGCAGCTACAATTCCACCAAACATTAAGATGTTCTTTTTTCCCTTGTCATCAAGTTCTTCAAACCAATCTGTGACACCCTCAATCCCATCTTTAATATCTGGCAATACTTCTCTTGTAAAATCGAGTAATGTCTCACCAACTGGTAATAGTACTTCCTTAGCTTCCCGCCAAGTTGATTTCCACTGTTTTGAGATAGACTGCTCGGCATTCTTGGTCATATCATCCATCGTACCGTCTACATCTTTAATGCCTTCTCCTATGCCTCCGAGTGAATACATCGCATCAGATTCTAAATCTTCGAATTTAGTTCCAAAAAGCTCAACGCCAATCTGATTAGCGAGCACTTGGTCATCCATACCTTCCAATTCTTTCAGCACGGCATTGGAAACGTCTTTAACTGTTTTATCGCCTTTTTGGAATTCTTTCCAAACTTCTTGTGTGGAACCAGAAAGGTTGTCCATTGCATCAGAAGTTGCGTCCGAACCATCTTTCACGCGAATCTGGAATTCTTTCATTACATCGTTAATGTAATCAAGATTATAAACACCTGCTTTGGTACCTTTCTGCAGTAATTCAAAGTACTCTTCAGCAGAGAATCCCATACTACCAAATAGAGTTGAATACTCACTCAAGTTATCAAACATTTCATTGCTGAAGTTAAGCCCGTTTTGTGCCCCTTTAGCCATTAAATCAAAGGCTTCATCTGCTTCAATAGCAAAGCCTTTCATGATATTGTTTCCCGCTCGTGTGACCTCGTTTACGTCTGAGTCAAAGGTGTCGGCTAAAAGAAAGGCTTTCTCCGTAATTCTTTCAAGGTCTTCATTGTTTAGGTCTCTTATATTTTGCTTCGTTTGAAGTACCGCGTTATCTATTTCCTCTGCACTTTCTCCGAATCCATTTTTATAAATGTTTCGTGATATATCCGTCAGTTCTTTGGTTTCTTCCGCGGTGAGACCCAAAGCATTCTGAATTCTTACAGCAGAGTCTTCGTAACTAGATGCTACTAATCCAACTGCAGCCCCAATGCCTAATACAGCCGGAGTAACGGTAGTGGACATAACGTTTCCAGCGTTTTTTGCTTTGTCGCCGAAGGCTTGCATTTTGTTACCTGCGCTGTCTAACTTGTCACCCATTTTGGTCCAGTTAGAATTAGAGATGCGTTGCTCTTCTTTCAACTTAGAAAGATCATCTTCGACTCGTCCAACATAATGGCTTAAATTGTTTAAAGAAGCAACTTGGTTGTTGTATTCTTTAGCAGCCTTATTTGCTTCTTTGGAACCTTCTCCGTGCTCTTTAACCATTTTCTCATAGCTTTTTCTAGCGCTATCTGTAACGGCTTTTTGCACGTCTAGCTTTTTATTTAAGCCTTGCAGTCGTGTTTCATACTTACCAATGGATTTATCACTTTTGTCAAAGGCAGACATGTTGGCTTTCATTTCACTATTAACAACAGTGAGCTGTGATTTCAAATCTTTTAAGCCTGAATTAATCTTCATTGTTTCTAGGTCTAACTCAATGGACAACCCTTCGATTCTTTCAGCCATCTTTCATCCTCCTTTCTAACCACCAAAAGCAGCAATGAGGGACTTTTCTTCTCGCGGTTTATTTTTATCTTGCATAAGTTGGACAACGTAATGGATTGGCATATCTAAAATGTCATTGATATCCTTGCCACTTTTCATTAATTTATGGATGAGTTTATCCATATACTCAGCTTGTTTGGCGATAGAAAAATCCTCATCCGTTAATCTCTCTTCGCCAAGAAGTTTTTTGTTTCATCAGACTGTTGACCTTGCGCAACAAAAATAAGTTGTTGTTTTAATACATCCTGTCCGCCCGGTGCGTGTAGGCGATTATAGATATCATTTGGGGTGATTTTCCCTGCAAATACTTCATTGGCCACGAAATCGGCGATTTTATCAAACTTATCCGTCTCTGACATCTCAGCATCAGTCTCCACCTGATTCCAAACTTCAATGGCATTTCTTGCAACTCTAAGGGGGATAAAAGCTGGGGTCCATACTTTTTCAATTTCAGGTTCATCACCTTTTAACACACCCTCTGGATTTTTTACAAGCTCTAGCATGTTTCGTTTTAAATTCGCCACGTTTATTCCTCCTTAAATAAAAAAAGAACAAGGTTTTATCCCTACTCTTCAACTTTTTTAATTAATGGTCTTCCTGCTTTATTATCAGATGCAGCTAATTCGTCCAATCTATCCTGATTGACTTTCTTGTTGGCCGGCTTTGGAAACCGATCACCAACAAAATAATCTTTGTCTTCTTCCAAATCGTGAAAACCTTCAATCACTTCATATTTAGCTTTAGCCAATTGTCGTACCTCCCTAATTGCTTCAACGTATTTGATAGATGCTTTATCCTGGTTAACATGTGATGTATCATCTTCAAACGGTGTTTGATTTACATATTTACCTTTATAAAATAAATTTTGATGGTCATTCACCACGCCAGCATTATGAAATATTTTTGTATTATAATAGCTTTGAACTGGATCCGTTGGCCAAGAGAAATTCATTTCTTCAGGTACTATGACATTTATATCAAAATGATAGATATTCCAAAGTTGGGCCCACATCTCTGCAGTCCATTTTTGTATATCCGTTTTAGATTGACTCAATAATTTATAGAGCGTAACGGAATCTTCATATACCTTTTTCCAATATGCGTATGTTGGATTTTTAATGGCCCATTGTGCGCCACCTATAGGTTTATTCTTTCTAATTAATGCAGGATCAACATCTATGGCATTGCACATATCTTCTAACAAACTTTTATCTTTGCTATCAATATAATCAACGCTTAAATAACTTTCGCAAGCAGATGCAAGCCATTTATTTTCAGTTGGTTTAACTTTAGGTATTTCTCTTAAAAGCACATCACTATCTAAATAAAAATATGTGTCGTTTTCTCTTGATGAATTCTCTTCCAAGTAATTCATCCATAAATAAGGTTTTACAGATGGAATGTAGGATTTATCATGTCTTTCATCGTGATATACATGTGTTTCCACGCCAAAATTATCCTCTAAATAAACAGGCACCCGCTCATCCTGCTTCGTAAAAAGCAGAACAATATCTCGGATGCCAAGTGATTGAAGTCTTGTTATGCATACCTCTAATTCCCACTCGAAACGCTTGATAGCCGGTTGGCAAAGAATATACTTCATACGTTATTACGCACTTGTAGTAGTTGTTGTTGTGCTTGAACTTGTAGTTGTAGTAGTTGTCGTTTCAGGGTGGGCTAAACCAAATATCTTCTGGAACAACACATCACGGTTGGTTGTTGAATCTTTAGCATCACGAGCAAAGATGACTGATTTCTTTCCTTTTGCAAACCCAACTACTTCACGATCCATAAATTGTGCTGTAATCTCTTCGCTTGAAAATTGCGTATTTCCACCTTCTTTTGAATTACCACTTACGTTCGGTCTAGTAAAAATACCTTTAGGTAAACCAACGTATTCTTTTGATCCATCCTCATATGTTTTAGCAAATACACAAGCTACATATGGCGGGTTATCATTGCTACCGGCTGCAGTTAATCCCTCAACAGTTTCCCATCCCAGTAACTTTTGTTTATCTTCGATCGGAATCTTATGAAATCCAGAAGTTACACTAACATCACCGCTAGATACAGCCATTTCAGCTGTTACGTTATCTCCATAAGCTCGTACAACATCTTGCGGCATATTAACGGTAATATTTTGTAGAAATTTAACGCGTTCGATTGCAGTAGCCGTTAAAGTATCTCCAACTTCTCCGTAATAAAATTCGTCAACACCCGTGGAAGCTTTATAATTCTTTTCTTCTCCTGCCATATTTATCACTCCTATAAATTTTTAAAATCTTCTCTATACAAAGAACCGCGATACCTTCTCGCATCACGGAAAACACCATCTGCATATTCATTTGGTCCTGCTCGTTGCTTAAAACCGATTGTATTCCACATCACATCGCGAATTGCATTTGCTAGATTTAACGTTTCTAATCGATTGCGTGACCATACTTCAACTTGTATTAAAAAATCAATCTTGATCCAAGTATTGTCCGCAAAGTCGATTGGTTCACCATCATCAAATGGATCAATGATAATGAAAGGATTATCTACATCCCCAGTCTCTGGATATTCATAATATTTAATCCTTTCGAATGCTTTTGATTTAATAAATTCATTAGCAATAAGGTGACTATAAACAATTGATAGTATATCCATCACAGACCACCTTTCAATGCTTTCCGTACTGCATCACGATATGCCTTCTCACTATTTTTTAAAGATCTAGCAATTGCCCCTTTACCGTCTGGGTTAGGATTATTGATGGTTCCCCACTCATTAAGGTGGATGATACGATATCGTTCATGAGGGCCGCGCCAGTGTACTTTCGTTGTGCGTGTACCATTTTCCCAATATGGACCTTTAACAGTGATTTCTTCAATACTTTTCCCAGTGTCTTTAAATGTTTCGAACTCTTGTTTAAGTTCTTTTACAAATTCGTTAGTTGCATTTATCAATGCCTTATCACTAATTCGTTGCATGGCTTCTTTACCTAACTTATTTTCCAACTTAGACAGCAAATTACTAAGGCCTTTAACTTTCACACTAATGTTACCAGTTTCGCAATGATGTTAATAAGCCTATTATTCTGTGGATCCGGTTGAACGTGTTTTACGTTGTATCGGTTGTTACGATATTGTGGATGATTGATAGAGATATAATGCTTGTCTGTTGCAAAGTAATCATCTAACGGATCTCGTATGGTAATTGTAATGTCGGACAAAGTTCCGTTTGACTTAGCTAACTCGACATCTTTCATCCACACTTCAGTAATCTTCCCCATGCATTCATGTAGTGTCTGTTTCTCTGTTTCGCCTGGTTCAGGTCCTTGGTTAGGTGCATACTCATAAAAAGTAATAGGTGTACGTAATTCACCGCTATGGACGCGTGGTGGTTTATATTCAAACTTTCTCAACTTATCCACCTCCTGAAGTTGTAGTGGTTGTCGTTGTTGACGTTTCATCTGGAAGCATATCGATACCCAAACTATTAATTGCACTTAAAAAGTTATCTTCAAAATATTCAACAGCATCATTATAAGCATACCTAGTGCGTTCCATGACTAGCTCAGTTGCTCTAATATCTAGTGAAGTATTACCTTCAAGATTAAAAGATCCACACTTACTCTCCACGTAAGCATAAGAAAAGGACAACAATCTTTGTAAATTGATGTCCTCTCCGCTATGGGCTATATGCATTCTTTTTTTAAATTCTCCTACAATTGTTGGAGTAATTACATCCAATCACATCACCTCATTACGCGCTAGTCGTTGTGCTGGTAGTTGTAGTCGTTGTAGCTCCATAAATATCCAAATCGTACACCTGAGCTGAATATTTATCTTTTGGCTTACCAGTTGCATATTGTTTCTGAAGGTATAATGTTGCATCATCCAAGGCCATTGTTTGATCAAACTTCTTAATTGGCTCTGAACCACCTGTCGCTGCGATATACTCTCCTTCTACGAAAAAGAGAACTTTACCTTCTGGAACAAAAATAGATTCTTCTGTATCCGGATTAAATGGTAGGTTAGTTACATAAGCACCGTTAGCGTTTTGAACCGTAGCATTTGCCTGAATGTCAATTGTATTAAATGGATTGGTGACCATCACAACCTTACCAGCTACCTTCTTAGGTTCATCCGCATCCGTTCCGTCACCTTTTACCTTTTTGGCAAGAAGCTTAACCACATCGCGCATTTCATTGATAAGTGTTCGACCAGGTTCAAAGGTAAGTTTTTTAACAGACTGTTTTTGAACAACCGCGCCATCAGATTGTTTTACATATAATAAACCAATTGGCATATTGTTGCCGTTACCAGATACAAAACCTTTTTCCAAACCTACAGCCATAGCCTCTTTAATCATTGTACGAACATAGCGTTCCACCCAAACCGGACCAAGTTTCAACATATCATTTGCCAGTGGGATAAAGGCAGTTAGTTTTAATTGAGTAATAGACTCTTTACGGAATGCTGCGTTAAGTTGCCCTTTGATACTATCAAATAAAGGTCCCCATACCGCTGCGCCTTCTGGATCTGAATAAATAAACTCCTTTACAGCTCCTAAGTTTTGTAATCCCAATTTACTCAATAGTGGATGCTCTTTCTTTAGTTCTTCAAATACTCGTTCTTGCGTGGTCTTAGGAAGTGTTTCAGTCTCTTTAAAACCGCCATCTTCTACCACAGCGTTAAAGAACTTAGTTTCCTCACTGGTTAATACGTTTTGACCACGTGACTGCATAATAGCGTTATCTGCAGATTGCGTGTGCACTTGATCTAAAATATCACCTTGTACATCATAAGCAAGTGCTTCAAGCATTTCATTCAATGCTGTTGACTGTTCTTCTTCAGTACCTTCCTGTGAGGCCTTAGCAAAGGCCAGTTTCTTCTCTTCAAAATTATTAAATTTGATTGGCATAGTCATTCTCCTCTTATTTTAAATTTAAAAAAAGCTTACTCATATTCTGCTTAGGTGCAGGAGTAGGCTCCAATTCTGGTGGTTCGTTATTTTGTTGTTTCTTAGAATACTTTGCAACTAACTTGTCTTTGAAGTTTTCGTATTCCTCTTCATCATCTAGATCTTCGAGATCCTGAATTTCAATCTCTTCACCTACCACATCAGCCAGACCAAAAGCAACAGCTTCTTCGGCAGTTAAAAAAGTTTCATCATCAAGCAGTTGGTCCAATTCAGATTGTTCTCCAACAAAACGCTTCTTGTATGACGCTGCAAGAGATGTGTCTATTTTCCTTAAGTCTGAAGCAGTTTTTTCAAACACTGAAGCATTCCCGTATTCAAAAGTAGATGCTCGATGTATCATCATCATTGTATTTTCTGGCATAATAACTTTGTCTGCTGCCACTGCGATTACTGAAGCTGCACTTGCAGCAATACCATCAATATAAGAAATGATTTCCGCTTTGTGGTTTTTAAGTATATTACCTATAGCGACACCTTCAAACGCATCTCCTCCTGGTGAATTAATATGAACATGAATTTTTTCAGCATCAGCATCCTGGATTTTTCGACGAATACTGTTAGCACTATTTTCACTCATAAAGAAACCTCTACCTATCGGGCCATAAATGTACAGTGTGTATTCTTTCTTTTCAGCGTCAATTTCAAAACGAATGTCTGTTTTCTTGGTCATCATGTTCATTACTTGGTCTTTTAATTCCTTTGTCACCTATTATCACCTCCTTCAACGGTTTCAGAATAGTTTTTCGTAATAACATATTTGTCATGGATAGGATCATCAGATTCCTCCATCCCTAGTTTATCTCTTAATTCATGGCCATTAGCCGTACCAGATGATCTTAGCTTGTCTACTGCAGTAGCAACATCAAACATATCCCGATATTTAACGCGTCGTATGTCCATGCGATTGCCATTTAAATATTCTTGCTTTGTAAAAAACTTTCCGTTAAATTCATCTCCTATTTTCTTGAGAAAGAAGTCAACACAGAAAGTCATAAAGTTACGGGTATGCTTTTCGACATCTGCCATTTCACCATGTACCAATGATGGCGGGATGCCGAGCGCTTTAGCTACTTGATCTAAATAACCATTTGTGACTTTGTTGATATCATCTATTGCTTGGCCAGAGCCACTTGTCTTAGAATGTTCCTCATACTTAAAACCTTTTTGCTGAGGAATAATAGCAAAAGTCTTACTTTTTACAGCAGCATACATATTGTCAATAAACCGCTGTAGTTTACTTTGATTTTCTTTATCTTTTGGATTGACGTTTTCCATATCAACAGTAGAGCGTATTTGGTTTTTTAATTTCTGATATTCTATCAGTCTGCCAAACAATTCGCCGTAATCGCTATATAAAGAGTTTAATAGATTAGTTAATTTTTCGTTGTCGTATTCCAGATAGATAACATCGCTCATCATGAATGTCCTTTGATAAGTGAAATTTTTAATTGTGACACTTTTAAATGTATCTTCCACTAATCCATATTCTTGCCTGTAATAGTCATCCGCTATTAACAGATCATCACTATCTGACTTAATGATTAAACACTCGTTATCGTGAATCATTTTATAGATAACGGTTTGCCAAAACTGTGCTGCAGACATATTCTTATTTGGACGAACATTTAAGCGATAATAAAGTTCACCCTTAATTAATTTCTTGCCAGATTTTACTCGAAACTCTGATTGACTGATAGTTCTAGCTATTAGATTTACGCAAATTTGAATAGCCAACTGCTTCATGTGAATTCTTTCCGATGTGCTCTCAAGTAAATCAATGTCATGCATCTGTTCTAATTCACTGTTTTTCTTAAATAAGTCTAGCCATCCCAATGTCTCACCTCCTTAAAAGCTAATCTCATCTAGGTAGAATTCATCTTCTTCTAACTCGGTAGCTCGATACAAAGCATGAACAAACGCCTGGAATCCATCTGTTTTACGTTTCACTTCTTCTTTCTTTAAAAACTGTTTTCCGGCTTGCGTCTCTTTCACATACACATTGTTGGTAAACCACCGCATTAGAGGATTGTCACCAAATATAAACTTATGATTTGCAAACCCGTCTTCAACACGCGGAGCAAGCAGTGGGTGGATGCTTGAAGGTCTTCTTATACCTTCTACTTCAAATCCTTCTGCCTCGAGCAAGGGTCTTAATATATCCAACTTGTAATTATCGGCAATGATCTTCTCAACACCATATATCTCTCGCATTTCTACAAACCAGTTAACTACATGCATTGGATTTAATGATGGTTCATCTATAACTTTCATCAATCCATCTTTTTCCCACTTTTTTATAGGTGCTTTCTTTTCGGTACCGAAATCGTTATTGGTATTTGAATATCCATAATTCACATCGCAGAAATGTTTAATGGCAAATGTAAATGATTTAAACGCATATTCATCAGCCTTTTTAAACAGAAGGCCACACGTAGAAAAATCTCGCACACTACCAAAGTCTAATGATCCGATTGGTTTTGTATCGAGTTCGAAAAATGGTCGGTTGGTGGCCATCATCTCTTCACGAGAGGCAACTGAATTTTCCATGTTGTCCTCTATAAAATTCATACGCTTTGTGACAAACGCTGCACGCCCTGAAGGGTTATAAGCTAGCTTCTTATATTCCTTCATAACCTTGTTTAATAATCGTTTCCCTCGTTTGTTCAATGGTTCCTGAAGTGCTGGGTTAGCTTTCGCCCAATTTTCAGGATTGTCCATTTCTTCTAAATCATCTAACTCGCAAATGTATGGGAAAACACCAGAGAACTCAATTAATCCATTAAGTACATCTTCGCATTCCCGATATTTGATATCGAAGTATCCTTCTCGTACATAACCTTTCGTACCAATGAAGAATTGTCTACCGCAATCAACTTTACCAAGGCCACCAGAAAACACATCAACAATATCCGTATCTTCCATTTCGTGATACTCGTCATAGATAACAGCACCTTCACGCCCACCATCCTGTGAACTGGCATTACTAGTTTTATACTCGAAAACACTTTGAGTATCTGTACCAGTTATGCTACTTTTAAATGCTTCAAATTCTTCTAATAGATCTTCGTTACCGTTTTTATTAATGACACGAAAACATTCTAAGAAACTTCTCTTTGCCTGTTTCTCGGAGTTGGCAACAATAGATACGTCATAGTAGTCAATTCCATGCAAAGGACTAATAAAGTAATTTGCAAGAGTAGAGATGAAACCATTCTTCCCTCCACCACGTCCCATATTGATAACGAACTCATCAAATACAGGTTCATCATCTTCTTTACGGAATAAAAAAATGAATGGGGTTATAAATTTCTCCCATTCATCTAATTCGAAATACCATGTTTCACTGAACTCTATATAATTTTCAATTTGTTCCTCATCGAAGTAATAGATATCATCCCGAGGTAAAATATGTTTTTCGATTAAGCAAATTAGCTGTATTCTTTTTTTGTTAAGGAGTAGTTTGCCACATTTCCAGTTCTTTATATAATCTTCAACATACTTGTTATGCAGCATAAGCTATCGCCGACCTAATAATTTTGATTTCCCATCATTCTTTGGTTGTGGCAATAGATCGGTTAATTGTTTAATTATCGTCTGATAGGTTTTATCTCGATTGTCATAATTTTCAACGATTGGTCGTTTACGATCATAGGGTACCTGGCTCTCACTTTGCGAGAACTTTTCATATTCCCCGTTTTCTAAGATGTCTTTCCAGTTGTCATCCAGTAATATTCTCAGTCGTGCAGCTTGGGTGATTAATCCTTCAGCAACATTCAACTGATTTTTGGGGATGCTTTTGAAGAGACTCTTTAACCGTTCTGCCTCTGACTCCACCCTACCCTCCATGTCATCAATTCTGTCGTTTAACAAATAAAGTACAGATACATCCAATGCTTTTGCAATTCTATCCAGTAGCTCCAAACTAGGCGAATTTTTTCCTTGTTCAAGACTGGCATAGTAATTCGTCGATATGCCTGCTTCCTTAGCAAAATCAGCCTGTGTCAGCTTTTTTAACTTCCGTTTTTCCTTCATTCGAAAACCAACTTTTTGCTTATCCAAATTAATCACCTCCTTTCTGCACGGACCTACGGGGAGGGAGGGGCTAACAATTCACACCACAACTGCAGAATTGACTCCCCCCTTACCGGTGC
>NZ_JBJGXI010000021.1:0-84270 GCF_045635475.1 Radiobacillus sp. PE A8.2
TGGAACCTTATGACAACCATGCTAACACAGGGGGTGTATATACAAGTGTAAAGTATTCACTTAAGTTACCTCAGCCCAAATTCATTAGAATTTGGGCTGAGGTAAATTTATTTAATATTTAAAAAAGTTAGTGATGCATGTCCAACACTATACACACACTACATATATACTAGTAAACCCAAATTAATGTTAGTAAGGATCCGAAGATAATTACTAGTGCTATGAAAACCCCGTATAATGCATTCGTATAGATTGATTTTTTATCACTAGATTCACCAGCATGCATAAATACGACTAGCTGAAGTCCTGCTTGAGTGAACGCTGTGACGAGTAAAATAGTTATACCTATTTCAAATGACATGTCTAGGAAATAAACCGAAAGTGCAACCATGGTAAGAAGTAAAGAAAAAACATAGCCAGTTACTTGCTTAGCTGGAAATAATTCTCTCATACTACATCATTCCTTTCAGATAGACAAAACTGAAGATAAAGATCCAAATTACGTCTAGGAAATGCCAGTAAAGTGAAAATATAAAAGATTTATTAGCTGTTTCAGGAGTCAAACCATCCTTTTTAAGTTGTATGATGATAAACGCCCCCCAGAACAAACCAAAAGCAACGTGTGCACCATGTGTCCCTAAAAGAATAAATAGAGCAGCTGAGAATCCACTTGTTTGAAGAGTAAGACCTTCATGTACGTATTGCGTAAATTCATAGATTTCTACTCCTAGAAAGCCGAGTCCAAGAACTAGTGTGATAAGAAAGAAGTTAATCGTTGCTTTCTTTCTTCCTAGCCTCATTGCATGAATTGCTAATCCAATGGTAAAACTACTGGTTAAAAGTAATAGTGTTTGAGTGATCAGTGTATCAATTACAAATACTTCACTATCTGACGGACCAGTGCCAGTACCATTAAGCAATAAGAAATAGGTTGCAAACAGTGTGGCAAAGAGCGCGATTTCAGCTCCTAAGAAAATCCAAAAGCCTAGTATATTAAGATTGTTTTGTTCCGTACTATATTCAAGAGGTTGTGAATGATCTATTTTCATTTCTTAGCACCCCCTAATTTTTTTTCTGTCTTCTTGATCTCCTCAACGGATATGTGTCGTCCGTGATCTTTCTCAAAGGATCGATGAGCCATGCAAGCAAAAATTCCGACTGCTGCAATAATCGCAACAATCCACATGCTGAAAACAAAAGCAAATCCTAATAGGAAGAAGAAACAACACATGATAAATGGCACACCACTGTTATTTGGCATATGAATTTCTTTGTATTTACCTTTAAATAATTGATGTCCGTTTTTCTTAGAATCCCAGAAAGCTTGTGATGAATTAACTTCTGGTATAATCGCAAAGTTATATTCTGGGACAGGACTATGCGTAGCCCATTCTAGTGAACGTGCATCCCATGGATCTGAACCGATATCTCTTGTTGCATAACGAGTGCTGTAGTAGATGTTGTATACGATTAATATGAAACCTACTGCTAACATTAATGCTCCGATAAAGGAAAGCATATTCCAAATACCAAAGCCAGTTTCTTCAGAGTACGTGTACATCCGTCGTGCTTGACCATCTAAACCAGAGATGAACATCGGGAAGAATGCAAGACAAACGCCAATTGCGATAAACCAGAATGACGATTTTCCAAGTTTTTCGTTCAACATAAATCCAAACATTTTCGGCCACCAGTAAAAGAGACCAGCAATCATAGCGAATACAACGCCAGGAATGATTACTAAGTGGAAGTGTGCTACCAAGAACATCGTATTAGTATATTGATAGTCAGCACTTGCCATTGCAAGCATAACCCCTGTCACCCCACCAACGGTGAAAATAGGAATGAAACCTATAGAATAAAGCATTGGAGTGGTCATTGAGATTTTACCTTTCCACAGCGTGAGTAACCAGTTGAATATCTTCACCCCTGTTGGGACTGCAATTGCCATTGTTGCTATCGAATAGATACTGTTTACTAGTGCTCCCTGTCCCATTGTATAGAAATGGTGAACCCATACTAGAAATGAGAGCACAGAAATAGATACAATAGAGACCACCATTGATTTATAGCCATATAGGTTACGTCGTGCAAATGTTGGAATAATTTCACTATAAATACCAAATGCCGGTAAAATCAGTATATACACTTCAGGGTGCCCCCAAATCCAAAAAAAGTTCACCCAAAGCATATCCATTCCGCCATTAGTTGTTGCAAAAAAATGTGTTCCGAACAGGCGATCCATTGTTCCCATTGCAAGTGCTACTGTTAACACAGGGAACGCAAACACGATAATCATGTTGGTAATTAACGCTGACCATGTGAACATTGGCATTTTCATTAATTTCATGCCAGGTGCTCTCATTTTAAGTATGGTAACGACAAAGTTAATACCGGTAATTAAGGAACCAAGACCAGCTATTTGTATCGCTAACATATAGTAATTCGTTCCCACTGATGGACTGAACTCATTCGCTGCAAGAGGAAAATAAGAAGACCATCCTGAATCAGGAGAACCACCAATAACGAACGAGATGTTAAATAACATCGCCCCCATAAAATATAACCAGAAACTTAGAGCATTTAAACGTGGAAATGCCACATCTCTTGCTCCAATTTGTAATGGGACAACGAAGTTCATTAAGGCCATAATAAATGCCATCGCCATAAAGATAATCATTACGACGCCATGGGTTGAAAAAACCTCGTTATATTCTTGAGCATTTAATAGGGTGTTTTCTGGGACGGCGGTTTGAGCACGCATCATAAGTGCATCAACACCACCACGGAATAGCATTAATAATGCAGAAAGTAAATACATAATACCAATCCGTTTATGGTCAACTGTTGTTAGCCACTCACTCCATAAATATCCCCATTTTTTAAAATAGGTTAAGCCTACAAGTACCGCCATAATAGTAAGAGTTATGGCAACCATCGATGCGTAAATCGTAATTGTAGGATTTGGTACGGCAAATCTGTCAAAGAAATCCATTCTCTTGACTCCTTTCGGAATAAATTGCTTATATGAAACTATCGTTATAAAACTCGAAAACAATTAATAACTATTGTTCTGTTTTTGGCAATGGACTCATTTGCTCCATTTTTTCTTCAGATTGCTCTTCAGACATGTTATCCCCGTGATGTCCAGTTGGAGGTGGTGAAAACCCTAAATGTGTACCAGTGAAGGTTAACTGTCCAAGGTGTCCAGGTTTTAGCAACTCATCAAATTTTTCTTCTGTAAGAGGTTCAGCCGTTGCTTTAATTTCTTCGACCCATGTTTCGTATTCATCTTGGGAAAGCGAATTTACATTAAACGTTTGTTTAGCGAAACCTTCACCAGTGAACATTGCATTTCGACCCATAAATTCTCCAGGGTAAGTAGCCACCAAATTTAACGTATTAACCATAGCTTCCATCCCGTACTTCTGCCCTGCAAGCTGTGGGATCCAGAAACTAGACATTGGTCCATAGGCATAAATTTTGAACTGAATTGGTCGGTTTGTTGGAATAAACAAATAGTTAACTGTTTCGATATTTTCCTCTGGATAACTAAAATGCCACTTCCAGTTGGAAGATGCAGCATAAATAACTAATGGTTCCTGATTCTCGTATCCTTGAGGTACAGCTTCTACTTCATATGTACTCTTAACAGTTACTACCGAAAGGAAAATGACAATTAAAATCGGAATCCCTACACAAATTGTTTCAACAATCTTACTCCCTTCAATGTGTGGGGGATCATAATCTTTACTTTGTTTTGACGCACGGTATTTTGTAAGCATTACTATTAAAAGTACGAAAACTACGACGACGACAAACAACATTGTCCAAATAGATATCATAATGACATCGGAAATAGTTTTTGCTTGAGGTCCTTTAGGGTCCAAGACAGTTAATGGTTCACAACCACTTAACAACCCAATAATACCGATCAAAAAAATTATAAATATGAATTTTAATTTCATAGGTAGGCCCCTTTCCAATTTTTAATAGTGTGATTTTTGTCACAGATTCCTAATGCGATTTATGATACTAGCAAATATTATCAACAACAAGATAATTCATGTTTTGTCACAAAATTTTCATTTATTAGTGACGAATTTGTGAGGAAAAGGTGCAATATTGGAAAAGTTATTGAAAAAAAGACGGTTTAACTGTATGTTAGATACTGTTTAATATTTGGTTTTCCTTAATTGTGAAATTTATAGCATTGGTTCTTATATTTCCGGGTTGGCTTACACTTTGGATGGCAGTACTGAGCGATACAGGGGCTGCTATCATCGTATTATTAAATGCCCTACGACTTTTAAAGGTTAAAGGGTGATTAGTAAAGCTGTTCAGTTGGAGATTGAACAGCTTTATCCTTTATCACATTTAAATACATAGTGTACCCTTCAGTAATAATTCAAGAGGTGAATATAGTTGAGTAAAGAAAGAATAAGAAAAAGAAGAATAAGAAAATACTTTAGAGCATTTTTAATGTTATTAATGCTAGCCGCCGTGGGATACGCAATTTATTCAAGCCAAATTAAGGACAACTCTCCAGTATTGGTTGGTGACTATGCTCCTAATTTCTCTTTGGAAACACTTCAAGGTGAACGTGTTCAATTAAAGGATTATCGAGGAAAAGGAGTATTTTTAAATTTCTGGGGTACGTGGTGTAAACCGTGCGAAACAGAAATGCCTTATATGGAAAATGCATATAAAGTTTTTAAACAACAGGGTGTTGAAATTTTGGCAGTTAATATAGAGGAATCTGATTTAGTAGTCCAAAGTTTTGTAGATAGGTTTGAATTAACATTTCCAATACTCATGGATAGAAAAGGTGCAGTAACAGAACAGTATGGAATTGGCCCTATTCCTGCCACTTATTTAATAGACAAGAATGGAAAAGTACTAAAAATAATTACGGGTAGTATGAATCAACAAAGTGCAATAGAATATATGGATTTAATTAAACCATAGTTTCGAAAGGGTGCAATCTTATGCAAGATTTAAATGTTTTCTTTGCTTTCGGTGCAGGGTTATTGTCATTTCTATCACCGTGTACATTGCCGATATATCCTGCTTTTTTGTCTTACATAACAGGAATGTCAGTTGAAGATTTAAAAAATAAGAAAGGTATGCAGAAAGTAGCCATTTTACACTCTGTTTTCTTTTTAGTCGGCTTTTCTATTATATTTTTAGTTTTAGGATTATCGGGTTCTTTCATTGGTTCATTTTTTATTGAAAATAAAGAACTTCTAAGGCAAATAGGAGCAATTTTAATCTTGTTTTTTGGACTTGTAATTACAGGTTTATTAAAATTTGACTTTTTACTGGTGGATAAGAAGATAAGGTTTAAAAGAAAACCATCTGGTTATTTTGGAACTACAATTATTGGAATGGGATTTGCGGCTGGTTGGACGCCGTGTACAGGTCCCATTTTGGCGGCTGTAATTGCATTGGGAATGACAAACCCAAGTGAAGGACTTTTTTATATGTTGTGGTACGTTTTAGGGTTTTCAGTCCCTTTTCTCTTACTAAGCTTTTTTATAGGGAAAATCAAATGGATTAACAAATATAGTCAACGTATTATGAAAATAGGTGGCTATATAATGATTGTAATGGGAATTGTACTATACTTTGACTGGATGACGAAAATTATATCATTTTTAACAAACTACCTTTTCGGTGGATTTACTGGTTTTTAAGCATTAGTTTAACAAATGATTCCAATTAAAACTAAAAAGCATATCGTGAAAAGATTATATTTATCAAAACTCGATATGCTTATTTTATAATTAAAAAATAAATGAAGAAGCTACATATAAAGCAACAGAAAGAATAAACGGTATTAGTGTATGTTTTATTTTATATTTGGAATAGGCCATTATCTCCAGATCCATTATTTTTGATATAGTTACCGTTGTGCCACTTAACGGTGAAGTGAGTCCTCCAAGTGTACCGCAAGCAAAAATTATTCCAATCATTAAGGCTAAGGATATATCAGAACTCTCTGCAAGTGATACACCAATTGGCATTAGTAAACCCCATGATCCCCATGAAGAACCAATAAAGTATGCTAAAACTGAGCCTAAAACAAAGGTAATTGGTGGAATCCATAGACTAGGTATAGTTCCCAAGGTGCTTGTAATAAACTGTGATAAACCAAGATCTTTTGTTGCTAAAGATAATCCCCATACCAGTGCAAAAAGAAAGAAAGCTGGCATTAATTTATTACCGCCTTCAAAAAATGCTTTAACTAACTTTTTCAGTGGGTATTTTTCAATTAGAAACTGAATAAACGTAATGAATAAAGTAATGATAATCGCTATTAACATATACCTAGACACGTCTGCGGCAATAAAGGCTTTAAGAATATCTGAGGTTTTCTGATATCCGTCCCACCAAGATAAGAATATGGAAAGCCCAAGAGCTGATGCTAAGGGAATAAATAAGTTGATTGGCTTGGGTTCTTTCTGTGTTTCAGAGTTTTTTTGTGTGTCCGTGTTTTTTGGTAACTTTTCTAGGTTTACTTTCGATTCGTTAATGTCTTTATTTCCATTAAACAGTTTGGGATGTCCAAAAATACTGTATATAACGGCTAATGCAATAACACTTAAAGATAAAAAGTTAAAGGGAATACTTTTCAAAAAATAGGAGTATGGACTATTTTCAGAACCACCCAAAGACATCTCAATGGTAGATGTCATATATCCAATAAATGCAGTGGCAATAGGTATTAAAGCAATTACGGGTAATGAACTAGCTTCAATGACAAAGCAAACTCTTTCCTTCGTAATGTTTAGTTTTTCTTGCAATTCCTTCATAATAGGTGCAATGGTAACAATACGTAAATTAGGGGAAATAAATGTTCCTAGTAAAGTGATCCAAATCAAAAATATTGCCTGCTTTTTTGTTTTAATTTTTTTAGATGTTATTTCAATAAACCCTTTGATTCCACCGGTCATACTAATCATATTTACAATGCCAGTGAATATATACAAAAATCCAATTACCTGTAATTTGGGTTCTTTGGCAAGGCTGCCAATTAGGTACGATGTCATCTTTTCAATTCCACCAAGAAGTGAAGGTTCCACAATGTAGGAAGCTACTAAGAGACCAAGTGTTAGTCCCGGCAAAACTTGTTTTGTCCAAATTGCAATAGGTATAATGATTAAAAAAGGTATGATTGATTCCCAGTTGTCCATTATTAGATTCCTTTCTTGCTTATTTTAGCGAGAGTATTGAGGTCTTATTAGTTTTATCTAAAATGTTACTAATTATCCTGAAAATGCTGTTCTATCGTTTAATAAAGTGATATAAAAATGAGGAAGATTATAATGATACAGGCCTTCTTCATAATCCAATTCACTTATATCCCACCTATTTCTCTTTTTATGGTAAACTAATTCAAAAAAGAGGAGACCCAATCTTTGGTCTTGAATTGAAGTACACTATTCGAAATGGTGATGTTGCCATTAAAATTAGATCAATTGATGGTAAGAAAAATAAGATTATATTCAAAGACAACACGTTTCTTGATGTACATAACATATTATGGGCTA
Organism: Radiobacillus sp. PE A8.2; assembly: GCF_045635475.1. Classification (NCBI taxonomy): domain Bacteria; kingdom Bacillati; phylum Bacillota; class Bacilli; order Caryophanales; family Bacillaceae; genus Radiobacillus; species Radiobacillus sp. PE A8.2. The sequence continues at coordinate 7,554 of NZ_JBJGXI010000021.1, forward strand.
GAGGATTCGAATCTGATAATTCTTGGTCAGATATATTAGGCGTATTGGACGAGAAAGGGAAGCCTGTTCATAATAGAGGTATTACAAATATAGAAGGTTTATATTTTTTAGGTTTACCTTGGAATATAGACGAGGTTCTGCACTCTTACAAGGTGTCGGGTATGACGCAGAATATTTAGTGAAGCATATTTAGAAGAATAAGTAGGTAGTTCAAGAATAAGTAAGGTGATAACTTTGGGTTTGTTTGAGAAATTATATACGGTTTTAATTATCTCATCCGTTTTGATTGGATTAATCATTGGACAAGTAGATGGAATTGAAATATTCGCTGATAAGATTATCCTCCCGTTATTAATTATCATGCCATATTTAACCTTTTTACAAATACCAGTGAAAGATATTAAACGTTCTTTTTCAAATCGAAAATTCACATTGATAAGTTTAGGCATGAATTTTATTCTTACACCATTATTGGCATGGATGCTTGCAGCAACATTTTTAGCAGATAATCCAGCATTATGGCTTGGTTTTATCATGCTGATGGTTACACCATGTACGGATAGGTATATTATCTTTACTGGTTTTGCAAAAAGAAATGTTGCATTATCAACAAGTGTACTACCGCTAAATTTAATTTTACAATTATTATTGTTACCATTATACCTTTACTTGTTTTCAGGCACTTTAGGTGTCGTTGATTTTTCCGTTGTTGTGGAGAGTGTCTTATTTGTATTGATACTTCCTTTCACTGCAGCTCATATAACAAGATCTTATCTTTTAAAGAAGAAATCAAGGGAAGAGAAACTACTAGAAAAAATTAGTTCATTACCAGACCAGTTGTATTCTTATGCATGGCTATCGTAGCAATGTTTGCTTCACAAGGAAAATTATTAATAAATAACTAGGATTTATTACTACAATTACTGGTACCAATACTTGGGTTCTTTATCATTAATTTTATAATTGGGAGGATTATAGGCCGATTATTTAAGTTTGATATGGCTAACACAGCAAGTTTAAACTTAACGAAATTGGCGAGAAATTCTCCAATTGCATTGGCTATTGCTATGACAGCTTTTCCGCATGAACCACTAATTGCATTAGTACTAATTATTGGGCCATTAATTGAATTACCATTGTTATCTTTAATAACGTATTTGATTTTAAAGTTAAATAGAAAACGAACGAAAAGTAAGGCCAGATTCTAAAAAAACTATGAATGTAATGATGACTCAAAGTAATAACAAGTCACCCCATAGCTTGGTAAGGGGTGACTTGTTAAATATTATTTAAAAAGGTAAATCATCAACATACATATCTTTAGGTGTATCGACTCCATTTATTCTTTTAATGAAAAAATCCAAACCCATATTGTATTTTGATGATTTTTTAATTGTCCTTAATAAATCTGATATTAGAGGTTTAATTTCGTTATCAAAAATGATAGTATCAGTGGTTGGGATTTGAAATAATATAAAATCAACTAACAAATATGGTGAACGAAAATATTCGTATGGAAGTAAATCTTTTCTAATTCTGTAACATCCCTCTAGACAATTCCATTCCACCAAAAATTCTATTTGATTATTTTTATCTTTAACCTTAAAGTTATAATTGTTATCGTATGAACATTTATCTTTCCTTATTGAGAAGGGCTCTTGAAGTCTATCTTCCATTGTTTCAACAATGACAGCCTCTACGTCTGGTACAGTGATATTACCTAAGATTTGATAACATGCAAAAAAATCAAGTAAATAAGATATATCAATACACTTTTCCAATTGTTTTTGATCGATTACTTTAGTGTCCAATTCAAAGTAGTTAATAATATCCCCAATCTTAATCGCTGGATTTATTTCATAATAATTTCCATTAGAACTAGATCTGTTGTGTCTATTTTGGGGGTTTAGTAATTCTACTTCTATCATGGAAGTATATAGTTCTCCCTTCGGATTACCTTCTGAAGTGTATTATAAAAATGACTTTGGAAATTCCTCATCTCTTTACAAAATTGTGTGAATGTTTCATAGTCATAAATACTTGATGACTCTTTCAAAAGAAAGTTTGTCAGAGCATAAAAGCCAGTATATCCACACTTTAACTTATTAAAAATAAAACGAATATCTTCTCCAGTTTCATTCCATTCAAAAATGTAAGAATATTCAACGGTACTATTTTTAACGTCAAAACTGTATGAGTGATAAAAACTTTCATAGACGCTGTTATTTAGAATAGAAGTTATATCGACGTTCTTCTTCGTCCTTAGATACACCTCGAAACTACTTCTTTTATTATACTCGTGTGTAATATACTTATTATAGTAACCCAACAATTTTAGAATATTAAAGATGACGTTCGCAACACTTTTTTCATTTATCTTTCCTAGTCTATCCTTAGTAAGAAGCAAATGATAAGAGGGGAGCATGTTTGGCAAATCCCTCGTATCTTTTCTATAAAGCCAATCACCATCTAACCAAAATAAAAATTCTCCACTCTGGACTTCCAGAAGAAGATATTTTAATTCCTCTACCCTTTGCAAAGCGTCTACCCATTCGTTAGTGCTTAATTTTAATTCTTTTGTATTACTTTCTTCATGATTTGTCATAATCATCAACCTCCTTTTAGTATTGGCAGGGTGATTATAATCTGTTTTTGGATGGGATGTTTTAATTACTTCAGCAAGGACCTACAATCTATTTATAAAACAAATAAATGACTGAATCAAATCTATAGAATACATTTTTTATATTGTGGAGCTTCTATAATAAGGTATGTAAATACCTTAATACTGGTTATTGATATAAGCAGCAATCTACCCGTAATTTTTGGTGTGTTTATATAGGTCTCACCTTCCTAGTATTGAACATCCTCATGATGAAAAATTTATACGAATTCGAAAGGCGAACAATAGAAAAATCTTGTACCGCACAAATGAGCGGAAATATGGTTATGGCTAAAACGGTCATTATTACTTGCTGGTTGAAGAGGAACAAATAATAATTATGAAAATAATTTTTTATTATCAATGAAGTTATTCCTGAAATCGAGAGGAGTTGTATCAAATCTATTTTTTATCATTAAATAGTCATCAACAAATCCTCACAGATTCTACACAATTAAATGATAAAATTGTTAAGAAAAAATAGATTCATTGTTATGCAGTTATGTAAAAATACAAACGGTTTTCTGTAAAGTGATTTTTTGTTGGAGGAATCATATGTATCAGGTTTTTAGTGACATAAGTAATTTTCTAAGTGATCCGTTTTTTACTTTAGCTAATCAATGGGAAGGGATTCCACATTTATCAGCTTTTATACTTGGTCTTGTTGGCGCTCTTGCCCCTTGTCAGTTTACGGGGAATATAGGGGCAATAACGATATATGGAAACCGTTCAATGCAACAAAAAATCCCGTGGTTACATATATTTCTATTTATACTGGGAAAGATTGTGGTTTTTTCAGGACTTGGACTTATCGTATGGATTTTAGGCAAGGAATTTCAGGGGAATTTAACATTGGTGATCCCTTTAATTAGGAAAGCAATTGGTCCAATGTTAATTTTAATAGGAATATTCATGGCTGGTTTTCTAAAGATGCGCTGGACTATTAATATTGGCAAAATTCCCGAACTGTACTTGAAAGATAGTAAATTAGGAAGCTTTTTAATGGGGGTTAGTTTCACATTAGCCTTTTGTCCTACCATGTTCATTCTATTTTTTATGACGTTAATGCCTGTTGTTCTATCCACATCTTATGGCCCAATTTTACCATCTATCTTTGGGTTGGGTACATCGATACCTTTACTACTTGCTGTTTTCCTAATTTGGTATTTTGAGTTGGGTGGAACATTAATGAAGAAAGGTAGAAAGTTTGGGATAGTAGTACAACGATTAGCTGGCTGCCTATTGATTATCCTTGGTATTCTTGATACAGTAACGTATTGGTAATTTCAAAAGGGAATTGGAATGAATATTGTAAAAGTTAATTTTAGTTGTGAAAATAATAATAATAATTGAGGGATAAGAATGGAAGATGTAAATTTAATATTGGCCTTTGCCGCCGGATTGTTGTCCTTCATATCACCTTGTTGTCTACCTTTATATCCGGCATTTTTGTCTTATATTACAGGTATGTCTGTTGATGAATTACAAAATGGTAAAGGATTGCTACGAAAACGTGCATTATTGCATACAACCTTTTTTCTGATTGGATTCTCGGTCATTTTTATTGCACTAGGCTTTTCTACATCATTATTGGGGCAGTTTTTTGTCTCTTATGGAGACCTAATACGACAGTTGGGGGCCATATTAATAGTTCTGTTGGGTTTAGTCATATTAGGTGTTTTCAAACCATCTTTTATGATGAAAGAAAAAAGGATGACATTTAAAGATCGACCAAGTGGTTATTTTGGTTCAAGTGTCATTGGCTTTGCTTTTGCCGCAGGATGGACACCGTGTACAGGTCCTATTCTAGCAGGAGTGATTGCTTTAGGTGTTTCGAATCCTGATCAAGCATTGATATATATGATTGCCTATGTACTTGGGTTTTCTATACCATTTTTTTTGATGTCATTTTTCATAGGCAAAATGAAATGGATAAAAAAGAAAAATCGATTAATAATGAAAATTGGTGGAGTTACCATGATCGTAATGGGGGTTTTCTTATTTTTCGACTGGATGACAAAATTAACTTCTTTCCTAGCAAGTAATTTTTTTAATGGCTTTACTGGTTTCTAAATTAAGTTATATTGGAATTATTATAGGTATTTAATAAAAAATGGGAGGAACCATAATGAAAAAGATCTTCTTTTTAGTCATTACAATAGCTTTTATTACCCTTGTAGGGTGCAGTGATAAGGAAAAATCGGAGGAATCTGTTATCAATGGACCGTCAGATGAAACGGTTTCTATGCTTTCAAGCAAGGCAAAGGAAGTTGAAATTGAACTACCATCATTCGTAACGGATCGTCCTTCTCTCGTTCAAGAAAACTATGCTTTAAGCTATGAATATACGGATGTATTACAGTACATGCCCTGTTTTTGTGGATGTGTTAATCAAGGCCACAAAAGTAATTATAATTGTTTTATAAAAGAACACAATGGGAAAAATGTAACATGGGATAAAATGGGGTTGAATTGTGACATTTGCAACTCTATTGCAAGAGAGTCTATTGCTTTATATGAAGAAGGCAACTCATTATACGATATTAGGACTTACATTGATGATAAATTTGGGAGTTATGGTCCGTCAACCAAGACTCCAATGCCAGAAAAAACGATGTAGTAAAGAGGTGCAAATATGTTTAACAAAAAGATCACCACTATTCTTTTTGTTGTAACTTTATTGTTTATATTACTAATTGTGTTCAATGAATTTATCACGGATCCCTTTGTTCATTCTTCCGTAGAACGCGGGGAAGAGATTTACAATCAAAGCTGTATGCAATGTCATGGCGAAAATGGACAGGGCAGGAAAATGAATACTGCCACTACCCTAAACAATCAGGAATTTTTAACGTTAGCATCAGACAAATTGTTGATGGAGGTCATTTCAGAAGGACGCGAGGGGACTAAAATGCCTTCCTTTCATGTTAACTACGGAGAAAATTTAACTGAGGAACAAATAGGAGATGTTGTATCGTATATGAGGTCTTGGCATAAACGAAACGTTGATATGGAAACACCAGAACAAATCACAGGTGATCCAAAACTTGGACGTGAACTATACAAAAGTAACTGTCTTTCTTGTCACGGAAAAGGAGTAGGACCCTCAGTAGTGAATAAAGCGTTTCTCGAACAAGTATCGGATGAATTTTTATGGGATACTATTGCATATGGAAGATCCAACACAGCGATGGGACCATCTTTAAAAGGCACCGGTGGGGTTAGGCAGCTAACTCAAAATGAAATAAGTGCTATTGTTAGTTATTTGAGGAATATGGAAGATTAAAGAGGGGCTGTCCTAGAAATTAGTTTAACTGACTTTTAGGACAGCCCCTTCTCTATTCTACAGGAAGTACAATGAGTTCTTTGTGTATAATTGTGATAGTTTAGAAAAACAAATAGATAATAATAAGAAACCTCACAAATTATACAAATTTTAGAGCTAAAATGATGATTGCAATCAAAAAATGAGGGTTGTATATGAAAAGAAAAATTCTAGTTGTCGATGATGAATGGAACATGAGAAACTTAATTAAGATTTATTTATCTAAGGAGAATTTCCAGGTCGATGAAGCTACGGATGGTAATGAATCTATACAAATGGCTCAACAAACCTTTTATGATTTAATGGTTTTAGACATCATGTTACCAGACATTGATGGATGGGAAGTTTGTTCAACCATTCGTAAGACGAAACAAATACCTATCCTGATGTTAACTGCTCGAAATGATATTAAGGATCGAGTTCATGGTTTGAATCTTGGTGCCGATGATTACCTAATAAAACCATTTGCTCCAGAGGAATTAGTTGCTCGTGTCAATGCCTTGCTTCGCCGGCACAATGTAGAAAAAGAGGAAACCAATGAGACTATAATGTATTTTGGAGATTTATCAATCGATGGTGAAAGTAGAGAAGTCAAAGTTAATGAAACTCCAGTTGAATTAACTCCAAAAGAATTTGATATTCTTTATTCTGTAGCGAGTCAATCCAAAAGGGTATTTACCCGTGAGATATTATTGGATAAGATTTGGCACTCTAATGAATTTCGCGATTTGCGAGCAATTGATACACATGTAAAAAATATCCGAGAAAAACTTCGGAAAGTTGGACTATCCTATAATCCAATCAAAACGGTGTGGGGTGTAGGATATAAATTTAATACAATAGAGGACCAAACATGATATGAATAAAATTGTTCTAAAATTAGGTGGAACCATAATGGTCTTGTTTTTAGTCGTGTTGTTACCTCTAGGTTATGTTGCGAATCAAATTTTTACTAACTTTTATTATAGTCAAGTTCAAGAAGAGGTAGAGGAACTATCTCAAAAGTATGCTCTTACCATTACATCTATGGAAAATGAGAAATTTTTAACTATGTTTAAGACACTGGCTGAGTTGACTAATAAGGAAATTTATATTATAGATGCGGATGGAAAGGTCGTAGCAGAATCCGGCGTACAAATAACGAATTTGTCTAATAAAGATATAGGTCTATTATCAAAAGGGCAACCTGTACAAAAAAAATTTCGTGATGCTAAAGCAGAGGTTAGCTACCTTGGATCAGGTTACCCTATTATCCAATCTGATACATTCAAGGGAGCCTTTTTTGTCTTGGCAACCATAAATGATGTCCAAGAACCTGTGGATAAAATCAGGGATTTGCTAATATTGTCTGTAGTTGGTGCGTTATTCTTAGCACTTGGCTTCACATTCTTACTGTCTAAAAAAATGTCAGATCCCCTCATAGAAATGGAAAAAGCAACTCGGCAAATTGCAAAGGGGAATTTAGACATACGGGTAGACATTCCTTCAGACGATGAGGTAGGATCATTAGGTAAAGCAATTAATGATCTTGCACTAGAAACAAATAGATACAGGTCCAACCGAAGAGAGTTTTTTGCAAATATATCGCACGAATTACGTACGCCTATATCGTACTTACAAGGATATGCTCAAGTGTTAAAACAAGGTCTTTACCAAACAGAAGAAGAAAGGCTTCAATATTTGTCTATTATTGAAGATGAAACCGAGCGGATGGTCAGATTAATCAATGATTTGTTTGATTTATCCAAAATGGAAGAAGGTAAAATCGACCTTCAGATGTCTTCTATCGACCTTATAGAAGTGTTAGAAAGTGCCCTTTTTAAAGTCAAAATAGAATTAGAAAAGAAAGGCTTAACGTTGAGAAGCCAAATTGATGAGCGCGTTCCTTATATTGAGGCTGATGGAATTCGATTAGGACAAATTTTCACGAACTTACTGGGGAATGCAGTTCGATATACAGAAAAAGGATTTGTTAGTGTTAAAGTATGGAATGTAGATAACAAAGTTCATGTAATCATTGAGGACACTGGTATTGGAATTCCTGAAAATGATCTTCCACTTGTTTTTGAACGTTTCCATCGTGTTGAAAAGTCTCGTTCTAGAGAACTTGGGGGAACAGGTTTAGGACTGGCCATAGTAAAGAATTTGGTTGAACTGCAAAATGGGACTATTTCAGTGAATAGCCAAGAGGGGAAAGGAACGAGATTTCTATTAAGTTTCCCTGTAGCTCAGTAAGGAGGCAATATGAAAAAGATAGAATGGTTGATAGTCGCACTTCTGATTGCAATGGGATTAATGTGTCTCACTGTTTCTGGCACAACGATGTGGGGAACTGAATCAATAGAGTCCTATTTAAAAACGTTTCTGCAACTTTGCTTATGGATGGGATTACCAATATTAATCACGGGGATTATATATTTTATAATTCTAAAGAACCGTAAGGACAAATGATGTAAATCAAAAGAGAAAGAGAATGAATGATACAAATTTTAATGGAAGTGAACAAAGTTAAAATGAATGGAGGTGGTAATATGATGTCTATGATGGGCGGAAGTATGATTCTTAACATGATAGTATGGATTATTGTGTTAGGATTCCTAATATACGGAGTAGTCTTATTAATATCAAAATCATTTGATAAAAAAGAAGATTCACCATTAAAAATTCTTAGAGAAAGATTTGCACGTGGGGAAATTGATGATCAAGAATTTGAAGCAAAAAAGGCTGTTTTAAGAGGTAAGGATTAAAAATTTCATTCATCCTCACAAATTCAACAAATTTATTGTCTATACTAAAGTTGTCCTAGTAATAATGAGTAGAAAGGAGACTAAGACATGAAACTTAAAAAAGTACCATTTGCATTATCGTTTGCTTTTGCCGCTCTACTAGTAGTAGGAACAACAGCATTTGCCCAAGAACCAGATAACAATGGAATGGGTAACATGATGAATGGCAATGGAAACGGAATGATGAACATGATGGAAAATGGAAACATGTCCCAAATGATGGAAGCAATGAATTCACCTGAAGGTCAAGAGATGATGAATGCCTGCGGTGACTTTATGGAATCCTATGGTGACAAAGAAGATAAGTAACTAATTTTTATTAATAAGGTCTCCATTTGGGGCCTTATTTTAATCTATATCGATCTTCCAGAGGTGAATGAAAAATGGGAAAATGGTTTCCGTTAATGTACGATATGGCAATGAGACCAATCGAACAAACTAAATTTAAGAAAATACGGAAAACGCTTGTAAGTCAAGCCGTAGGAAGGGTATTAGAAATTGGTTCAGGTACAGGGGTGAACTTTCCTCACTATAAGAATGCAACACAAATAGATGCAATCGAACCGAACCCTTTGATGAAGGAACGAGCACTTAAATGGATAAAAGGATCACGCATCCCCATTCAAACCTATTTGGTCAAGGCGGAAAAACTTCCATTTGCCGATAATACATTTGATTCAGTAGTAGCAACACTTGTTTTTTGTACCATTCCAGAACCGATTAAGGCTCTTCAAGAAATTCAACGGGTTAGTAAACCTAATGCAAAAATTTTACTCTTTGAGCATGTAAGAATAGATCGAGCATTCTTAGGAAAAACACAGGATGTATTAACTCCATTGTGGAAAAAAGCTTGTGATGGGTGCCACTTAAACCGCAACACGTTACAACTATTAAAACAATCAAATTTATCTATTTTAAATGTGGACTCCTATTTTAATGGGATTTTTTTGTCTATTAAGTGTTTAAATGAAAAGCAACATAAATAAGTTTGATTCTAAAAATGGGCTAGATCATTAGCAACTTGTCATATAACTAATAATAGTTTTTGTGTTTCCTCAAAGTTTCTCCATATTTGATAATTATACTATGCTTAATTAGTGTTTAAAGGGGGATGTAGAAATAGGTATAAAACACTTATTGTCTGTTCGGTAATATGGAAAAGATGGGAAACTTACATTTCATCAATCAATCACAGCTTAGGGATAGGATATACATCTTATTTTCCGGTATTGCAAATGAGTACCGGACTTGTGATGACAAATGGTATTTTATTAAGAAATCAATAAACGAGGGGTTACAAATATGAAATCAAAAAAACGATTTGGAATACTGGGTCTAACACTGTTCTTTTTTGCCTTTTTACCGCTTCAAACATATGCTCATGACCCAGAAGTAAGAGGAAATGGAGATGGAAATCTGTTTCAACACTACACTTGGTTTGAGATATTGAATCCACTTTTACTTTTATTATTAATGTTGATATACATAGTTTACCTTTGGACTATGCGAAAAATATCAAATAGAAGTTTAGGAGAGCGTAAATTTAGGAAAAAGTTATCTTTTCTTTTAGGCTTATTAACCATCTATGTTTCTTTAGCCGGTCCAATAGCTATCTTATCTAATAATCTTATATTAAGTGCACATATGCTCCAACAATCGTTTATGTACATCGTCATGCCGCCTCTCATTTTATTAGGTATGCCACGTGAATTTTTTCAATTTTTGGATGAAAGACTTTTTAAACCAAGGTTCTTACGAATTTTAAAATCTCCCTTGCTCAGTCTATTATTATTTAATGCACTTTGGTCTTTTTATCATATACCACCAATCTATGAATTCTTTTTAGAACAATTTATTCTACTAGAGATTTTACATATTGTCTTAAATACATCTGCTTTCTTAATGTGGATTCAAGTATTGGCACCAGAAGATCAAATTAACGAAATGTCCTATCTAAAGAAAATTGGTTATATGTTTGCAAATGGGATGTTGATAACACCGGCCTGCGCCTTAATTATCTTTGCGGGTGATGTGATATACCCTTCTATACTTGAAGCACCACAAGTGTTTACATGGCTTACACCACTAGGCGATCAACAACTAGGAGGAATTATTATGAAGGTCGTCCAAGAGTTTTCTTACGGCGCCGCGATTGCATATGTATTCTTTAAATGGGCAAGGTTAGAAAGGGCGAAGGATGCGCAAATTGATGAACTTCCAAGTAGTGCAGTAGAATGATGCTTTTTAAAGCCTTGGTTGAACTTGAAAGTAAAGGGATACCCTTTTAGTCGGAGGTTGATATGTAGACCATTTAAGGTTTTTACACTCTAAATCTAATTAAATACGGTAGTTAGTCAACTACCGTATTACCCTGCTTCTATGCTTCTATTTTCCTTTTTGGACTCTGTCCCACCTATTTAGTATATATGTTCATTCATAGATAGGATCCCTTATTAAAATCTAGTTAAAAGACTGCGCCTAATTGATTAAATATTATAAATACTAACCCAAATAAAATTACTAGTAGGAACGGATGATTGACAACAGACTCTACGTTTGTTTTGACATGATTTTGAATCATGTGTAGAAGGATTAAAAGAGTTGCAAAAAATATAACAAATATTATCTTAATCATTGCATCATGATATTCTGGCGTTATCATTTCCCCAAGCATGGCTCCCATCAATCCCCCCATAATTCCAGAAAGAAATCCGTCTAATACTGCCATTAAACTAACAGGGATACCGGATAAAAACCCAATTACCATACCAACAATCATTCCTAGAATTGTTGACATAAATAGATTACCCGAAAACATAATCCCAAAAATTACTCCAAGAGTTAAACCGACACTCATACCCATTGTCATGGCAATCATCATACCAGTCATACAAGGGATGCTTTTTCTGTTGTAAACAGTTTTTGTAATGACAATAAATGAAAGTATAAAAATAACCAAAAGGATAAAATATAGTGCTGGTTGCAACTTTATTCCCCCTTTCTGACTTGTCCAGTATATTTCACTATATGAACCGTACAAATGGAAATATTCTTTAAGTCAGAACATATTTTTACAAGTACTTATTGCATTTAATACCAGTTAATGGGTCATTGGTAAAATTAATGCCATTTCTCCCTATAGCGAAAGGTGCCGAATCAGCATTATGCCTATTAGCTTTGCTCGCGAGGGGGAGAACAATTAGTTTAGGAGATTTACATACATGAAGGCTTCTAATATTAAATCCTTTGAATCAATTGGATTGTTCATGTTTTACAATTTGAAAGCATCTGCATGATATGTGGAATTCATTTAAATATTAAACTACACATTTTCTTCAAATTTATAATTTATACTAGCTATGAAGTTAATAATAGGGAGATGATAGTTATGGAAAGTGAAAATGTAACAAATGTAAATAGCCTACCAAGAATTGGAGACGATGCACCGCAATTTGAGGCTAATACAACACATGGAAGTATTAAACTAGAAGATTACACTGGAAATTGGTTAGTACTATTTTCTCATCCAGCAGATTTTACACCAGTTTGTACCACAGAATTTGTGGCATTTCAAAACATATATCCGCAGCTAAGAAAATTAAATACGGAATTACTTGGACTTAGTGTAGATAGTTTGCCAGCCCATATTGCTTGGGTTCGTAATATTCAAGAAAAATCAGGTGTCAAGATTGAGTTCCCTGTAATAGCTGATTTGACTAGAGATGTGGCAATGAAATACGGCATGATTCATCCAAATGAAAGCTCTACGGAAACAAACCGAGCCGTGTTTGTCATTGATGATAAGCAAGTAATTCGTGGTATTATCTATTATCCATTAAATGTAGGTCGAAACATGGATGAAATTTTACGTTTAGTAACAGCTCTACAAACGGCAGATGAACATAAAGTGTCATTACCAGCAGATTGGAATCCAGGAGACAAAGTTGTTGTTCCGCCTCCAGCTACCCAACAATTGGCTGAAGAACGTGTGAATGATGAAGAAGTGGAAGTAACCGACTGGTACTTATCTAAAAAGGCCCTAAAGTAAGGGGTGATCTAAAAGATGCCATGTACTCAAGGAGATTCCATTTCAAATGAAGAAATTGAATTATTCTTAAGCGTCTTAGAACCAAGATCTATGACTGACAGTGAACTATCATTTAAATTGAATTTACCCTTGTTTAAAGTAAGAAGTAAAATCAGAGAACTTAAAAAGCTTGGTTATATAGATGAAAATGATGGGGAATATGTGAAGAAGTGAATGTTAAAAAGGATACCGTCTTGGTATCCTTTTCCTCTTGCTTCGGTGTAAATAATTATGGCTAGCAAATATTCTTTCAGGATATTTCTTATTGTCTCCATTTAATGATGAAAATGTCTTTATTTGTAGGATCTTATCCATCCTCTAAAATGGTGGCTTATGAATGGTTCCTTCTTGAAATAATTCTTTCGCCATATGACGGGCATAGCCTGTTGCTTGTGCAAATGTAACCTTTGCAGGTAGCGGTGCTTCATTTGCATCGACAACAACATCGACAATACACGGCTTCTTTTGAGCAAGCGCCTTTTCAAGTGTTGGTACTATATCATCGGGTTGCTCGATTCTATATCCAACACCTCCACAAATGTCTGCATAGCGAGCAAAATCCGGATTTTGTAAATTAGTACCGAATTCTGCATTTCCCATCACTTCTTGCTCAAATTTAATCATGGCAATCTTATGGTTATTAAAAACGATAACGACAAACGGAAGTTCATATTTTACGGCTGTAACAAAATCATTCATCATCATTTGAAACCCACCATCTCCACAAACGGCAAATACTTGCTTGTCAGGATAAGCAATTCGTCCTGCGATAGCCCCCGGTAACCCGCAACCTAACGTTGCAAGCCAACTTGAAATAACAAATTTTTGATTGGTCATTTTGAAATGACGTGCCATCCACACCGTTACATTACCAACATCTACAGAAAGAATCGCATCATCATCTGCTACTTGTTGAAGAGCCCTAATCACACGTTGTGGTTTAATTGGAACGGAATCATCGATTTCTTCCTCTACTAATCTGTTCCACCAATCTTTCATTTGACCTTGGTATTTTTGAAGGAACCCTCCATCATTGGGAGTTTTTATTAATTCGGTTAACTTGTTTATTGTTAGACCAGAATCACCGGCTAAACCAACATCGACAGGATAACGTTTTCCGATTTGGGAAGGATCTTTGTCAATATGAATTGTTTGTGCTTCATCAGGCAGAAATCCGGTAAACGGAAAAGAAGTGCCAACCATTATTAACGTATCAGCTTCTTCCATGGCAAAAGTTGCAGGTCTAGTTCCAAGTAAACCTAGCCCGCCTAAACAATGAGAATGTTCATCTGGGACTATTCCCTTACCAGGTAAAGTCAGTACAATCGGCGCCTTTAATTTTTCAGAAAATGCAATCAAAGATTCACGTGCACCCCTGGCTCCTTTACCCGCTAAAATAATTGGTTTTTCTGCATTATTTAAAACTTCCTCAGCTTTTTGTATATCCTTTTGTTGTGGAAGGTTATCCGATTGAACAAAGAAAGAGCTTGTTTTTCGGACACCTCGCTCAATTTCAAATTTCGGAATATCGTCAGGGATAATAAGAACAGATACTCCTTTTTTATCATAAGCTGCTCTAATAGCTTGGTTTACAACGGTAGGTAGCTGTTCAGCAGACATCACTGTTTGGCTATAAACGGCCACATCTTTAAAAAGGTTAGCTAGGTCTACTTCCTGGAAGAAATCGGATCCCATTAAATCTGTTTCGACTTGTCCAGCGATGGCTAATACGGGTGCCTTGTCGAGTTTTGCATCATAAAGGCCGTTTAACAAATGGATGGCGCCTGGACCAGCAATACCCATACAAACACCAAGTTTACCTGTTAGTTTTGCATAAGAAGCAGCTGCTAACGCTCCGGCTTCTTCATGTCTTACTTGAACAAAATTAAGTTTATCTTTCTTTTTACGTATGGACTCAATTAAAGTATTGATAGAATCCCCTGGCATCCCATATACGTGATTAACGCCCCAGTCTATTAACAAATCCATCATGGCATCGCCTGCTTTTTTTCTAAACACAAATTTACCTCCTTTAATTATTGATTTAGTGCTAGTATTGCCAATTTATTGCTGAAAAATTATAGGAATTGATTTATTCGTAACTAAAAAGTCTGTAAATCGTTTTTTGAAGAGTTAATCATAAATTATTTCGGCAAATTCTATGATGTAAAAAAAGAAATAGTGGATAAAATTTATGTTCAAGTAGAATTCGTGAAGGTGTTTTAGAGGAGATACAAGAAGTAGTGTGTTTGTTAAGTTAATGCTATCAATGGGTTTGCGTTACAAATAACCCTAATTTCTTTCTCCTTTAGAACAATAACCATAAAAGACCCAAAAAATATGGGTCTTTTATGTTCAAAAAGTTGTTAACTGCTGTTTAGGTTAAGATACTTTTTGGCAAGCATCAGCGCAATCGCGGCAAGCTTTTGCACACTCTTTTGCAACTTCTTTGTCAACTGTATCGCAAAGATCTGCACAGGCGACACAAGTATCAGCGCATGCTTTACTAAGAGCCCCCATAAACTCACTATCACGTGCACAGAATTCGCCGCAAGTATAGCATAAATCCGCACAATCTCTTAAATAACGAATTAACTTCGTGTCTTTCATGTCCAAAGCAACTGCATATGTTTTCTCACATAATCTTGCTGCCTCAAAACATAATTCCATTGCATGACCTTTAACTTGTTCCATTCTAGATTCAGCTCCTATTAATAAAAATGGTTACGATTAATATCATTCAACATTAAAACTGTTTTATACTCTTTAATTTTAAGCTTATTTTAGGTTTATATTTACTTTTGGAAGTAAAGAATTAGTTAATACGCAATGTATAGAAGGAATGAACTAATATGAATCGTATAAAAAAAAGCTCCATGTTGGATTTGATCTCCGTATGGGAGTTATCTATGTTTATCATTGTTTACGAGATCTTTTTATCGCGTTTTTTTTCTGTGTTACTTGATTACAATTATGTTTTTATTGTTGTATCTATGGTTACTTTGGGACTCGGTGTCGGAGGATACATTGCCCATAAACGTGAGTGGTTTCTCACAAACTATCGTCAAACCATTATTGTTCTATTTCCCTGCCTTATGCTTGGATTAGTGACAATGGTTTATTTAATGAGTTATACAAATGTCGTCGTTTATTTTCTCCTACTTACCATACCATTTATCATAGGTGGAGGGTTATTAGCTAATTATTTTCAAACGTGGCAAAAGCATCCAGGGAAACTTTACTTTGTGGATCTAATTGGTGCAGGATTTGGCGTAGTGGTTACCTTATGGTTGATGGACGTAACGGACCCCTTCCGGACAATCGCTGTTATCTCCCTTTTAGTTATCGTTACACAGCTACCAATTATTATTATTCAAAAACAGAAGGTAGTACTATTCACATGTAGCGTCATCATTTTTTTATTGGCAATAAATTTGTTTAATCCGATTTGGACGACTGATCGCTTTCAAGTATATAAGACAAGTCCTTATACCTCATTTTCCAACGAAAAGGCAGAAATCATCGCTTCATCTTGGGATGCATTATCTAGAACAGATATTTACGACGCTGAAGATAACGACTTCTTGTACATAACGATTGATGGGGGAGCGGTATCATCCATCTCAAAATTTAATGGAGATTTTACAGAAGTTGATTATTTGAAACAACAAACGAGTTATTTAGCATTTTCAGGCAAGGAAAGGGGAAAAGCTTTAATTATTGGTGCAGGGGGCGGGCAAGATATCCTATCAGCCAAAATGGCCGGTTATGAGAAAGTTGAGGCAGTTGATATCAATGAAAGTAGTTTTACCTTGTTAAATAAATTATCTGCCTTTTCAGGGGATGTATTAAATCTACCAGGAGTAAAACCGATTGTTGCTGACGGTAGAAATTATGCTAGAGAAACTACATCCCAGTATGATTTGATATACCTTTCCCTAGTGACAAAAAAAGCCGAAAACGGGCTAGGTATGGGGTTGTCAGAAAATTATATCTATACTCAGGAAGCAATTTTAGATTACTTGGATATATTATCTCCAAATGGCAAGTTAGCCTTTCTATTGCATGATGAAGCAGAATTGGCTAAAATCATTCATTCACTGGGACAGGCTTTTAGTAAACAAGGCTTAGACAAACAAGATATTGCTCAAAGGATAGCTATAGTAGGAACAAATCATGTGTTTGGTTATCCTGTTGGAGGGAACAAACTGTCTCGTCCCCTTGTTTTGGTGCAAAAGACTCCTTTTGACAAAGAAGACAGTCAAAAACTGCACAAACAAGTGTTAGAGACGGCTCAAAATCCGGTTCATATTCCAAATGAATTGGATAGGTACTCCGCTTTAAAGGATTACCTAACGCTTTTAGATCTGGATTTGGAAGCAAATCGGGATGGACGACCATTTTTTTATTACAAGGATTCGGGGATTCCAAAAGAGTTAATTCTATCTCTTCTTTCCGTTCTGCTTCTTATTGGTTTACTTACGTGGTGGAAGAGAAAAGAAGTACCTTTTTCTACTTATATTTATATGGCGGGAATTGGTATAGGCTTTATTATGATAGAAGTAACACTTATACAACAACTTATTTTACCTTTGGGGCATCCAACATTGTCGTTTGCAATTGTTCTAGGTGTTTTGCTCCCAGCTGGAGGAATAGGTAGCTTTTGTTATAAACGGTGGGATAATGGTACTGCTAAAAAGTTTCACCCACTAATTTGGGTGTTTGTTTCTACCCTAGTGGTAAGTTCGTTAATAACGCTTTATTACATGGGAGATATCCATTTCCCTTTAACATACCGAGTTGTTTTAATCATCCTTATTCTTTTTCCACTTAGTTTTTTTATGGGAATGCCTTTTCCATTTCTTTTAGGGCGAATGAATAAAGACATTGTTCCACTTGCATGGGGAATAAATGGACTTTGGACGGTTATTGGTTCTTTGTTAGCATCCATTTTATCCTTACAGTTTGGATTTCAACCTACGTTACTAATAGGTGGTTTCATTTACTTGTTTCTTTATTTTGTGCCTTTAAGATAAATAGAACAATGGGAGTCGAAATTCATATTCGGTGAGTAGTTTAATAAAATGAATAGTGGAGGTGAGAAGAATGGTTAATAGAAGAAAGAAGTTTCTTATCTTCTTTCTCATTCTGCTCTTCATTTTCGTCATAATTCCATTGGCAATCAGTATTTCCTATGGAAACATACCGTTTTACAATGATTATTATTTAGACTCCTATGATGTTTTGGTTTCAAATGATAAAAAGTTGAATCAAAGCGAAATTTCTTTCATTAACTATAATACTTACACAAGGGATGAAATCAAACAGTATATTATTCGAAATGAAATGTCGTTCTTCCGTGTATTTAGAAATACAGTTGTTTTTAGTTAGTACTGCTATTTTAGCAGTTGCAGTAGACCGAATATTTGTAAGACGCTAGTACAAATTTAGGAAAGGAAAATAAAGTAGGACAGGCTGTGATTATTCGAAACTTAAAAATTTATACAAATTACTAAATAACCATAAAAAATCCATATTTATTGATTAACCTCTACTTAAATGGAAACTCAGTAAAAGTGAATAAAGGTGGAGGGAATTGTGGAAAAAATTGTATTTGTATTAATCATTCTAGGTATATCTTTACTTGTCATTAGTGTAAAAATATCCTAGCAAGAAAATTTAAGTGAAGCAAGGAAAACGAGATTTAATGAGGAAGATTTTGTCCAATAGTCACGGCCCTACTTACCAATAAGAGGGAACCTATAGGAATTCTGGAAATTCCTAATATCAATACAGAATTTCCAATCGTAACCGTACCGTTATTAAGCCAACAGCATCAGAAGAAATACTGATTCTTACTACATGTTACCCATTTGGGTACATTGGTGACGCACCAGAAAGATATATTGTTTATGCTAAGCCAGTGATTAAATGATTAGTCTGCTTGTGTAGGAAATTTTATATCCGTTCCTCGTCAACGGGGAAGACATCCCTGTTCATAAAGTATCTTTTAAAACTATGTATAACCCCTGTCTAATTAGTAAATAATTAGACTAATAGTTTCATAGGAGGGGTTAACCATGATCTTAAAATTAAAAAATGAGTTCTTTGTTATTCTAACTGTAATTACTTTTGTGATAGTTATGCTTATGAATCAAAATAATACCACTTTTGCAGCGAGTGATGGTGAAGATGACGGTCTATTATTAATGCAAACACTCAGTGAGGCAAATGTGGATATAGAAAGAATGGTTTTAAAATATAGTGGACTAGTTAAAACCTATAAAGATTCTATTCACATACGTTCTTTTAAGAGGCAACTAGAACAAGCGTTTTCAATCAATTTAATCCAAATTTCAAAATCAAATAACAAAGACTTAATTAAGTACCAAGGTAAAAAAGTTGTATCTTCTTTACCGAACACTACTATCCAAGTAGCTTTGGCCAGTGTCCTCAAAGAGAATGGTAACTATGATGTTTATCTTATCGCATCTTTAGTGAATAACTCAAATACAGAAGCTGATTTTTCAAAAAGCTTTACATACCTAAAACATTCATTAGAGAAAACCTCGATAGAACCTAAAATAAAGATAAATATTCAAGGTAGTTTGGATCGAAAATTAAGTCATAATAGTCAAGAACAAATAATAAAGGAAATGTTTGAGGATTTAGAGGCTCCTGTAACAGAAGGTTTGAATGAAAAAGAAGTAATAAGTCTTACTGGTTTCTCCAATAAACTTAGTTATTCCATTAAAAGTCATAAAAATCCTGTTAATGTTCAAATAGCGAGTCGCTTCGACCCACTTAAAAACAAGACCAATTTCACCATCGGCACACCTTTAATAACGATTGTGTATTAACAACTTGCCTCTAACAAAGATTGGTGTATCATTTCTGTTTCTTTTTTTGAATAAAAAAGAAACTAAGTGGAGGGATTTTCATGTCTCGAATAGGTATAATCACCGTTTCTTTGATTACGCTTTTTCTTATTAGTGGCAGTCATTAGAGAAAGGTTGGTTAGTCTTAAAGGTTTTGCTCGATATTAAACACATTTCTAGCACCATTAACATGTTGATGGTGCTAGAAATGTGTTTAAATGTTATACCCCCCTTCCTGATAATCCCCTTAACTTGTCCAATTGTCTTATCACCTTATAAATTTTTCCGTTGTGTTCCCCCAAGGAATAGATATATAAATAATTTTAGATAAAGCGGAGAAAATAGTTGCATAACAATACAAGTTATGTTGTAATAATACTCATAGGGGGTATAAGTATATGGTAGAAATGAAGGAAACATATAAATATCACGATCACAAAGATAAATTATTAAAAAGATTGAGAAGAATGGAAGGGCAAGTTCGAGGTGTCCATCGAATGATTGAGGAAGACCGCTATTGTGTGGAAGTCCTATATCAACTAGCTGCTATAAAAGCTGCTACAAATAAAATCGGCCTTGAGCTTATTGAAGATCACACAAGAGGTTGTGTAGCCAGAGCAGTCAAAGAGAAAGAGGATGACGGTGAGAGCCATATTCAAGAATTAATGGAAGTGTTTCGAACATTTACGAAATAACAAGGAGGTGATACGAATGGCAGTAGAAACAAAAACTCTAGATGTAAAAGGAATGTCTTGCGGTCACTGTGTGAGTGCGGTAGAAAGCTCTGTAAAAGAGTTAGATGGGATTGAAACAGTAAAAGTCGACCTATCAAGCAACAAAGTAACGGTTTCCTTTGACGAGACAAAAGTACAATTAGCTCAAGTAAAAGAAGCAATTGAGGAAACAGGTTATGATGTAGCATAAATGAAGTATGAGCCGGTTTTTCTGGCTCTACCCCCTTGTAATGAAACGTCAAATTGATGTTTTTTAGTAAGAATCCATCTTAAAAAGGGAGGTTATAAGATAATGAGTTCTGAGGCTAAAGTTCTTGATCCAGCAGAGGAACAGGTTTCATTGGGCATTACTGGGATGACGTGTGCAGCATGTGCAAACCGAGTTGAGAAAAACTTGTCAAAAGTAAATGGTGTCAGTAAAGCTAGTGTAAACCCAGCCAGTGAAAAAGCTACTGTCTCGTATAATCCTAGTCAAGCAACTATTGAAAATTTAATGGAGACAGTTAAGAAAACAGGTTATGGTGTTCGAGAAGAAAAAACAACGTTAGCGATAACTGGCATGACATGTGCGGCATGTGCTACACGTATTGAAAAGGGACTTAATAAGATAGATGGTGTAGTAAAAGCCAACGTGAACCTTGCCAATGAAAAAGCCAACGTTGAGTTTATAAATGGACAAACAAACTTAGATCAGTTGATTGCCGCTGTAAAAAAGGCAGGATACAGTGCAAAAGTGGCAAATGAAGCCAATGCGGATTCGGAAAAAGCTGCACGCGATGAAGAGTATAAAAAACAGAGGAACAAGTTCTTGTTAGGGGTCTTGTTTTCCATATGGTTCCTTCCGCAAATGGTTTCTGACTTGGGAGTCGAATATGGATTCAATTTAGGTTTTCAATTTCATATAAACCCTTGGGTTCAGTTATTATTAGCAACACCAGTACAATTCTATGTTGGTGGTCATTTTTACCGTGATGCTTACAATGCACTACGGGGTGGTAGTGCCAATATGGCGACGCTTGTAGCGTTAGGAACATCTGCTGCATACTTTTACAGCTTAGTTGTTACGTTAACGGGGTCAAACGCCGGACTTTATTACGAAGCGGCTGCCCTTATTATTACGCTAATTATTCTTGGAAAGCTTTTAGAGGCACGGGCAAAAGGACAGACATCAGAAGCTATTAAAAAGTTAATGGGATTACAAGCGAAAACAGCGCGGGTTATTCGTGACGGAGAAGAAAAGGATATTGCGATTGAGGAAGTAGTGGCAGGGGATGTTATCTTTGTTCGAGCAGGAGAAAAAATTCCAGTAGACGGTGAGATTATCGAAGGGAGCAGTTCAATCGATGAATCGATGCTTACCGGAGAGAGTTTACCAGTAAGTAAAAATGTTGGTGATTCTGTTATTGGTGCTACTGTGAATAAACATGGTTCATTTAAGTTTAAGGCAACCAAAGTTGGCAAAGACACAGCATTAGCACAAATTATTAAGCTTGTGGAAGAGGCTCAAGGGTCAAAGGCCCCAATTCAGAAGTTGGCCGATAAAATCTCAGGTGTGTTTGTTCCAATTGTTATTGGTATAGCGTTGCTAACATTTATCATTACCTACTTTATCGTTGGGTTTACCCCAGCTCTTATTAGTGCGGTAGCTGTTTTGGTAATCGCTTGTCCTTGTGCGTTAGGACTCGCAACACCAACAGCTGTTATGGTTGGTACCGGTAAAGGTGCAGAAAGTGGTGTTCTCATTAAAGGTGCAGAACACTTAGAAAGTGCTCATCGAGTAACGACTGTAGTATTGGATAAAACCGGAACAATCACAAAAGGTGAGCCAGAAGTAACGGATATTATCACGACTGATGGTTTTCATGAAGAAGACGTGCTCCGTCTAGCTGGTTCAGCGGAAAGAGGTTCTGAGCATCCGTTAGGGGAAGCGATTGTAAATAGTGCAAAAGAAAAGGGATTCACGTTAAGTGATGTTACTGCATTTAATGCGATTCCAGGTCATGGTATAGAAGTGAATGTGGATGATAAACAAATTCACATAGGTAATAAGAAATTAATGAACCTACAAAATATAGAATTTGAATTTCTACTCAAACAAATGGAAGAGTTAGAAGGCCAAGGGAAAACAGCGATGCTAATGGCTGTAAACGGCCAATTGGCTGGGATTATTGCTGTTGCAGACACTGTAAAAGAAACATCAGCTGAAGCGATTAAAGCGCTTAAAAAAATGAAAATAGAAGTGGCGATGATAACTGGCGATAATCGACGTACAGCAGAGGCGATTGCCAAACAAGTTGGCGTTGATCGTGTGCTAGCGGAAGTGCTCCCAGAAGACAAATCTGCTGAGGTAGAAAAGCTGAAAAAAGAAGGTAAAGTGGTTGCGATGGTTGGGGATGGTATCAACGATGCACCCGCTCTAGCAGCAGCTGATATAGGGATTGCAATTGGTACAGGTACAGACGTTGCTATTGAAGCTGCTGATGTTACTTTAATGCGTGGTGACTTAATGGGAATTGTAGATACGATTCGTTTATCTAAAGCAACGATGCGTAAAATAAGGCAAAACCTTTTCTGGGCATTTGCGTACAACACGATTCTTATCCCTGTTGCGGCTATCGGTCTACTCAATCCAGTTCTCGCAGGTGCGGCGATGGCATTTAGTTCCGTATCTGTTGTTACAAATACCCTTTTCTTACGGAGATGGAAGCCTGTTCGAGAAGCTGCTTAATAGTCAATGAATAGAATAGAGGTTACTCGTTTTAAGAGTAGCCTCTTTTTCGTATTTGGGTGCAAAACCAAATCGAGGGTGAGCAAGCTTCTGCGCTGTTCTTAATATAGGTCAAGTAATACACTGGTGTCGCGTTTAACTAATACATAACTAGGGGTACTGTGTATGTGTGAGCAAAAATTGGGTTTCTTATATAAAAAGAAATCAATGTAGCATAATATGAATATTAACAAGGTGGTTTTTATATGGATCAAAAACATGATAAAAATAAGACTGGTCAAGACGGTAATTTTAAAAACAGTGAAGAACAAGTGCATCATGGGAATGGCCACGAGCAAGAAAATCACACTCACAATCACGAACATGGTCTCGGGAACCATGCGCATCACGACCAAGAAGGTCATTCCCACCATGATCATGAAGGTCCTGATCATGGGAATATGATTGCTGATTTTAAAACAAGATTTTATATCTCATTACTGGTAACGATTCCAATACTGGTACTATCACCAATGATTCAATCTTTTTTTAATTATGAATTTACGTTTCCAGGCGCTGGCTATGTTCTGTTTGGGTTGGCGACCTTTGTCTTTTTCTACGGTGGAAAACCTTTTCTAATAGGATTCATTGATGAACTAAAGCAAAAGAACCCAGGTATGATGACATTGATAGCACTTGCAATTGTAGTTGCCTATGGATATAGCACACTAACGGTATTTGGTCTTTCGGGAAGTAATTTTTACTGGGAATTAGCCACTCTGATAGATATCATGCTGTTAGGACATTTGATCGAAATGCGGTCTGTAATGGGGGCTTCTAATGCCCTCGAAGACCTTGTTAAAATGATGCCGTCAGAAGCGCATATAATGGATGAAAACGGTGAGGTAAAGGATGTTAAAGTATCCAGCTTAAAGCACGGAGATAAGGTGCTTATAAAGCCCGGTGAAAAAGTACCAGTTGACGGCAGTATTGTAAAAGGTCAGTCATCTGTAAATGAATCGATGTTAACTGGTGAATCTGTACCAATAGATAAAGAAGTTGATGATGAAGTGATTGGTGGATCGATTAACGGAGAAGGGTCACTAACCATTCAAGTAGAAAAAACCGGAGATGATAGCTATCTTTCGCAAGTCGTTACGATGGTCAAGGAAGCGCAGCAGTCAAGGTCTAAGACACAGGATTTATCTAATCGCGCTGCTAAATGGTTGTTTTATCTAGCGTTATTAGCTGGTGTTGCAACACTCGTTATTTGGTTAGCACTAGGTTATCCGTTTGCTTATGCGTTAGAACGAATGGTAACAGTTATGGTTATAGCCTGTCCTCATGCTTTAGGGCTCGCTGCACCATTGGTTGTCGCACGTTCAACAGCCCTAGCGGCTAAACAAGGGTTACTGATTAGGAACCGTACTAATTTTGAAGAGGCAAGAAATGTGGAAGTGGTTGTTTTTGATAAAACAGGAACATTGACGGAAGGCGAATTTGGTATTACAGAGATTATAACGGAAGAGGGCTATGACAAAAGCCATGTTTTGCAAATGGCCGCATCACTCGAAGTTCAATCGGAACACCCGATTGCTAGAGGGATCGTAGACGGGGCTAAAGAACAAAAATTATCCCTTCATGAGCCTGAACAGTTTGAATCAATGACAGGTAAAGGATTAAGGGGAACTGTAGAAGGAAAAGAAGTTTTAATTGTCAGTCCTGGCTATGTGAAACAACAACAAATGGATTACAACAAGGAAAAGTTCAATGAATTATCGGAGCAAGGTAAAACAGTTGTGTTTGTAATCATCAATAGTCAATTGACAGGTATGATTGCATTGGCAGATAAAGTAAGAAAAAGTGCGGAGCGTGCCATTGCGCGATTAAAAGATCTTGGTGTAGAGTCACAGATGTTAACTGGAGATAACTATAAGGTTGCCCAGTGGGTAGCAAATCAATTAAACCTAGACCAAGTTGTTGCAGAGGTCTTGCCACATGAGAAAGCAGATAAAATTAAAGAGATTAAAAGAAGTGGGAAAAAAATTGCTATGACCGGTGATGGTGTCAATGATGCACCTGCACTTGCAAATGCAGATCTTGGTATTGCAATAGGTGCTGGTACAGATGTAGCAATGGAAACTGCAGATGTAATTCTGGTAAGAAGTAATCCAGAGGATGTCGTATCTATCTTAGAGCTATCAAAATCGACATATAGGAAAATGATCCAAAATCTTTGGTGGGCTGCTGGTTATAATATTTTGACCATTCCACTTGCGGCAGGAATCTTATCGCCAATCGGTATCGTATTAAGTCCAGCTGTAGGTGCTGTATTAATGTCATTGAGTACAGTTGTCGTGGCAATAAATGCTCGACTATTTAAAGGATAGAATATAAAAAAACAGGCCCCCGAAATGAATGAAGTATGTTGCTCTTTGTAAAGGACATTTTATTAAAGACTAGGCATGACCTCTGAATTGAGCAGGGGTCATCTTCTTGACATAGGCCGAAGCATCGTTTGCGATAATAAATGCTACTCAATGGCTTTACCTAAATATTTAACCCTCATGATTCAGAAAAATCATAATATTTTTTTATTCCTCAAACTTTCTACATAATCATTGAGTATACTGATTCTAAGTTCCAAGTATTTAGGAATAGCAACAGTAAAAAATTCTTTACAACTAATGAAATTTTTAGGAGGAATACAAATGTTTAAATTATATAAACGATTGAGTACGATAGTAACGTCAGAATTAAATAAAGCCCTTGATAAGGCTGAAGACCCGGTAAAATTGCTTGACCAGTATATGCGAGAGATGGCTGCTGATATCCGTGAAGCAGAAACAGCCGTATCCAAACAAATTGCAAATGAAAAAGTGCTAAAGAAAAAATATGATGATGCTGAAGGTCTTGCTAAAAAGAGGGAAACGCAGGCTGTGCAGGCCCTGGAAGCAGGAAATGAAGATCTTGCCCGTCGAGCACTTGAAGATAAACAAAAACATAGTCAACAGGCCGAAACATTATTTGAATCTTATACACGAACAAAATCTGACGCTGATTCACTGCGTGAGAGATTGACTGAAATGAAAGAAGAGTACAATGAAATGAATCTGAAAAAAGACTCACTAAAAGCTAGGGCGGAGTCTGCCAAAACAAAAACCAAAATTAATCGAACAATGTCGAATATCGGTAGTGATGAATCTAGTCAAGGATTTAACCGCATGGAAGAAAAAGTACTACGCTATGAGGCTGAAGCAGAAACAAGTGATGACCTTCGTTCTTCAAGGTCACTTGATGATGAGTTAGAATCAATGAATACAAAAGATACTGTGTACAATGAATTAGAGGAATTAAAGAAAAAAATGGGGAAAGAGTAGCCTTCTTTCCCTCATGTTGGGTATTTCCTTTATTGGGTCAACTTGCAACTCTCCTTTTTTATTACTTTGAACCCTCGTGTAATCGTTTTAATAAGCTTTTAGTGTTAATCATCAAGGAGGGGTTATCATTCATACGGTTATTATGGCAGAACGGTTAGGATTATAGGCGAAGGCATCGAAACAAAGGAAGGCCAAAGAAGTATTACTTGAAGTTTAAGAGTAAAGTAAATTATTATAGCTAGAAGAATTTAATTCAATTCACACTTTTCAACAGATTCTTCATAGTTTCTCCACAACCTTCTCACATTTTAAACTTCCACCACTCAGTTATATAGTAGCATAGCAGCAATTAAGGGAGGACTAAATTGGTGAACTTTGAAATGATATACATATATAACACATCATAGATGGTGGATCCAATCCTAAATATTAGAGAACAGTGGAAAATTCCCATTTTTGAATTTTTTCGTAGATTACAGGGGTATGTGATATTTTAAAATCATCAAGGCAGTCATTTAAACTTGTCTCATCTCTCTTGAATTTTCACTTTGATCCATGAGTATTATTAATTGATTGTAGAATTATTCAAGTGATTAGACTAGTAGCAGAAGAAAAGAAAAATTTTAGTATCAAGGGTTAAAACTCAAAGAAGAAATAAGTAAGGGAAATGTTACATTATATACAATGAACAAGCTATTGGTAACTCCAAAAAAGAAAGGGAGATATAGTTGGATTTACAGTTTACAACTAATTTAGTAATTTATATTGTCGGTGTCATAGTTGGAACAGGGATAATAACACGAGCAACAAATAAATTTATTTTTAATTCCTTTGGTCATAAACAAAAGGCTTTTTATTCGTTTATAACAGTTTCTGTATTTTCTGTCTTAGGGTATGGAGTTATCGCTATTATAGGACCAGTAATATGGCTTATTTATGACTTAAGACGGGTGCTCAGAGGTGAAAATCACAAAGATCCAAATTTGAATAAAGGTGGAGAAGTAGAGTGAAAAAATTGCATTTGTGTTAATCATTCTTGGTATATCATTACTTAGTGTTGGTGGTTATCAATTCATCAGTGCAAAAGTATCCGAGCAAAATAGTTTAAATGAAGCAAGAAAGTAGTTTCCATGGAGACATCAATCCAAACATCAGGTGATGAAGATATTGCCACCACACAGGCCCAGTCCTACTTACCAGTAAGAGGGGAAACAGTAGGAATTATCCAAATCCCTAGCATCAACACAGAACTTCCAATCTTAGAAGGAACAGAGGCCGATGAATTAGTAAAAGGTGTCGGCCATTATATAGGTTCGGCTTTTCCAAGTGAAAATGATCAAATTGTTTTATCCGGTCACAGGGATACGGTGTTTCGTAATCTAGGAAAAGTAAAAGTCGGGGATATTTTTATTATAAAAATGCCTTACGGAGAGTTTACCTATAAGATGGTTGATTATAAAATTGTAGAGGCAGATGACCGTACCGTTATAAAATCAACAGCACCAGAAGAAACACTGATTCTTACCACATGCTACCCATTTGGGTATATTGGTGATGCACCACAAAGATATATCGTATATGCTAAGCCGGTGATTAATGATTAGTCTACTCTCGCAAACTTTTACATCCGTTCCTCATCAACGGGGAAGACATCCTTTTTCATAAAGTATCTTTTAAAACTATGTATATCCTTTGTCTTATTAGTAAATAATGAGACTAATAGTTTCATAGGAGGGGATAATAGTGATCTTAAAATTAAAAAACAAATTTCTAATTATTTTAACCGCTGTAATTTTTGGAATAATCATGCTTATAAATCATAATAATACAACTTTTGCAGAGAGTGATGGTAAAGATGATGGTTTATTACTAATCCAAACATTAAGTAAAGCAAATGTGGATATAGAAAGAATGGTTTTAAAATATAGTGGGCTAGTTAAAACCTATAAAGATTCTATTCACATACGTTCTTTTATGAAGCAACTAGAAAAATCGTTTTCAATCGATTTAATCCAAATTTCAAAATCAGATAACAAAGACTTAATTAAGTACCAAGGTAAAAAAAGTGTTTCCTCTTTACCAAATACTACTATCCAAGTAGCTTTGGCTAATGTTCAAAAAGAGAACGGCGCCTATGATGTTTATCTTATCGTATCTTTAGTTAATAACTCAGTTCAAGAACCTGATTTTACAAAAAGCTTTACATACTTAAAAAATTCATTAGAAAAATCCTCAATACAACCCAAAATAAAGATAAATATTCAAGGTAGCTTGAATCGGAAACTAAGTCATGGTAGTCAGGAACAAATAATAAAGGAAATGTTTGAGGATTTAGAGGCTTCTGTTACAGAAGGTTTGAATGAAAAAGAAGTAATAAGCCTTACTGGCTTCTCCAAAAAACTTAGTTATTCCATCAAAAGTGATCAAAATCCTGTTAATGTTCAAATAGCGAGTCGCTTTGACCCGCTTAAAAACAAGACCAATTTCACCATTGGCACACCTTTAATAACGATTGTGTATTAACAACTTGCCTCTAACAAAGATTGGTGGTTTATCATTTCTGTTTCTTTTCTTAAGTAAGCATATAAAAAAGAAACGAAGTGGAGGGATTTTCATGTCTCGAATAGGTATAATCACCGTTTCTTTGATTACGCTTTTTCTTATTAGTGGCTGTCAACAGAGAAAGGTCTTAGTTAGTCTTAAAGGTTTTGCTCGAGATAAAACACATTTCTAGCATCGTTACATGTTAATGGTGCTAGAAATGTGTTTAAATGTTATACCCCCCTACCTGATAATCCCCTCAACTTGTCCAATTGTCTTATCACCTTAAAATTTTTTCCGTTGTGGTCCCCCAAGGAATCGATATATAATTGACATAATTTCATTAAGGGGAAGTGTACTATAAATGTCTTTAATTATTTATATATTTATTAATGGATTACATAAAATCTACAAATTTATATGATAATATTTTTCCAATTTATAAAAGGAGGGTAACCGTGAAAAAAATAAGTCGAAGAACTTTTGTCGGAAGATCGGTCAAGGGAGCTCTAGGACTTATAACAGTTTCTGTAATCCCAATAAACTTAGCGGCTTGTAGTAATGATTCTGTTGACACAAGTGCAATGGCTAATCTTGGAACTTTGGCTGAATTAAAACAAGGACCGTTTCCCAAAACTGTAAAATATCTTGTGAAAATAAAAGATGCATGGGTAGAGCAAGAACGTGAAGGTTTTGTATATGTACATTTAAAGAATGATGAACTCCTTATTATGCCTCCCATTTGTACGCATCTTGGTTGTACGGCTGGTGCTGCGGATGAATCAAAACAAAAAGATAGAATCAAATTCTTTTGTCCCTGTCATTGAGGGGAATATGATGAGTATGGGATCAATATTGGAGGACCACCACCAAGACCACTTGACATATTTGAACCTTATCTGGTAGATGATAAGGTTTACATTCTGTTTTAAGTGCAAAGAAAAGAAAAGGGTAATATAGTTATTAAAGTTATTACTAAATACACCACAATATGTAATTTGAAATTCCTATGTGTATGTAAACCACCATTAACGATTCATCGTTCCCTACTGGAGTGGGATTAGGTTCACTTTTCTTTATGATACTAAATTTTATGGAAATACTAAAAGATAAGAAAGGAGCAAATATGAATGCATGAAAAAGAGCATCAATACCAGTGAGTCTGAGGACGAACATCAGTCTTATATGACTGGAATGACGATCGGGTTATCGTCAATAATAATAAACAAGAGGTGTTACTAACCTTTGATGATGGACCAACTAGCTATTTATTAGATATCTTATCTATTCTCAAACAGGAGAACGTACAAGCAATTTTCTTTTGGCAGTCCAATTTAATTCACGATGGGGAATCACGCTGGAAGGATGTGTTGAACCAAGGACATCATATTGGCACTCATGCCCATTCTCATCCAAAATTACCTGAGCAGACTTATGAAGAACAACTTTACGAAATTCAATTTTCCAAAGAACGTCTTGAAGCATTAATCGGTAAAACGATTACCCAATTCCGCCCGCCAAACGGCCTTTATAATGAGGACACCCTTACTATCGCTGAGAAATTAGGGTTAGATTTAATTTTGTGGCAAGTGGCTAGCTGGGATTGGATGCATGAGAAAAGTAGCGAATATATTGTAAAGAATGTGGTTGATTACACCTCCGCTGGAGATATTGTGTTATTACATGAACTCCCGCAGACAGTGGAGGTCCTTCGCGAACTGATTCGCACATTAAAAAATAAAGACTTTCAATTTGTGAAACCGCACGCGCCATTACGTTTGATTAACCGTGGACACCAAAAGGAGAATAAATAAAAAAGGGTATAATTCCTCATAAGCTGAGGGGATTATACCCTTTTTTGCTACATTCATGTAAAGTTATTCATTCTCTCCTTTATTTCTTTTACGATTTTCCTCTTTGATGGTCTTCCGTAAGAAAATGGTTCATTATCGAATAATAAACCAGGTGGAAATAAGAATCCAGAAGTGCTCGCTAATTCCTCGCCTTGAGGCGTATTAATGTCAATTACTTCTACGTTAAGCGGATATTCGTTTGCTAGCTCGTTAAATATTTTTTTTGACGTGTCACAAAAATGACAGTTTTCCTTTGAAAGTATCGTTATTTTAATTGCTTTCATTTGATGTAACTTCCCCTTTCTTTAACCCCGACTCTATATCTGAGATAAGAGCTGAAATAGGTAGATACATAATAAAATCAGGTTCGCCTCCATAATCGGCACGCCACTTAATCGTGCCATCGTCCCCTACTAAAATAAAGGTATGTCCATTATAATTTTTATTCATCATTCCGTATAAATTGGTTGTATATTCTTTAGAAACAGAAACATCTTCATCCGATAGGACTGGTGTTGTTAATTTTTCAATATCGACCTTTTGCTTTAAAGAATCAAGGGGATCAGTCGTAATAGTTAGAATTTCATCAATTCCTAAGTTTTGAAGTTGTTCAAATGAATTTTCTATATCCTTAAGTTGTGTCCAACATGCTTGGCACATAATGCCTTCTTGGAAATATAAAAGAACATTTTCACCTTTATAAGAAGACAATGAAACCATTTTCCCGTCGGTACTAGGAAGGGTGAATTCTGGTGCTTTTTGTCCAGGACCGGGGGAACCAATTTGGTATTTATATTCGTCTCCGTAAATTTTTGAATCTCGTTTTTCTGTATTATCTTTAGTTGTGTTTGATAGAAAGATAATACTAATCAAAATAATTGCAAATATAATTACAAATATAGAAACTTTAAATAGTAGGTTATTTTTTTTCATTTTCATCCCCCCCATTAGATTCACCTTTTTTTGAACCAAATGATCTCTTAAATATAATCAGAAATCCTGAAAGTACAATTATGATAATAATAATCGCTGATAACCAATTAGGAATCCAACTTAAACTTTCTGTAATAGTGTTTCCTAAGCGTTGCAAGGAAAGAGCGAAATCTGCTTTCCAACCTGTTAATGGAGCCATAGTATCTTCTGCAAAACCTAGCCAAATTGCTATTGCCCCCATCAAAATTAACAGTGTGCCAGTAGCGAGTTCTGTGCCGCTGATTTTCCATTCAAACGAACCTAACTTCCATTGAAAACTTCTTGAACGAAATAATCGACTTTTTTTCCAATCGTATTTTCCCCAAAGTAAAGAGATTATCAATAGCGGTAAAACCATTCCCAGAACATAAGAAATTCCTAATAAAACTGCTAGTCCAAACGATGAACCAAAACTTGATAGTGCAATAACCCCAGCTAAAACAGGGGCGCAGCAAGAGCTAGCAACACCAGAAAATACTCCTAATGTATAAATACCTAATGGGCCTACTTTGTTGTGGGCCTTTCTTCCAGGCATTGGGATTGAAATTTTGCCACCAAACAGGACGTAAATACCCAATAGAAACATAAGTATTCCGCCTGAAACATAAATAACGGAATGTTGAACGTTGATTATCCTTACTAAAAAGGTAGCACCTAATACAATAGGAAGGATAATAGTAGAAACTCCTAAAGCAAATATGAGTGTCATTCCTACTATCGCTTTTTTATTTTGAAACGCACCTGCAAAATAAGCAGGAAGCATTACAGAAATGCAACAAGGTGCTAGCAAAGCAATAACCCCAGCTATAAAAGCTGCGATTAAGGACCCACCAAATAATAAACTTACATCCATTGAGTTGCCTCCAATTTCATGTTATTGTAAAAAAATTTTTCAATTGCTTTTGGTTGGTATCATAATAAAAATTACCGCTATTGGTAATTTTTACAAATTAAAACCCATTAAAAGACAAACTAAAAGAAATTATATCGAAAAAATGTGAGGATTTTGTGTTGTTCCAAGAATTATTGCTTTTAAGTTAATTATTTTTTCTTAGTCAAATCCTTTAATAGAAGTAACGATTTTAATGTGTCCTAAGAAACACTAAAAAGCAGATTGGAATTCAGATGCGATTCACTTTGCTTTTCGTGCGTTATTTCATATGCGTTTTAAATTTTTCCACCTTTAAAAAGAACCCGTTTTTTTAATTTCCAAATGCGTGGTCTAACTCCACCGTCTTTAGACGGTATCCGCTTTTAGCCTTATCTTTTGACGTCCATACTTAAGCTGTGAGGTGAAACTATGGACGGATATAAGAAAAACAGTCATGCGGTCCATGATATCAAGTATCATGTTATCTGGGTAACGAAATAAAGATACAAGGTACTACATGGTCAAATTGCAAAAAGAACACGAGAATTAATAAGGCAGGGATGTAATGCAAGAGGCATTACAAATTTAGAAGGAAGTGTCGGAAAAGACCACATCCATTTGTTGTTATCATGTCCACCAAGCCTTGCCCCAAGCAAAATTATGCAGTACCTAAAAGGGCGGTCATCAAGACTTCTTCAGGATCAGTTTCCCGAACTTAAAAAGAAATATTGGGGTCAACACCTATGGGTAAGAGGTTACTTTTGTGCCACAGTTGGAAAAGTGGATGAAGAAACAATTAGGAATTATATCGCAAACCAGTTTACTGAAGAAAAGAACGACTCATTTAGGATTGATGAATAAGTTTAGTCGATATTTAGTTTGCTTTAAGCATTTGGTCTTTAAGATGACTTCAGTCTTAACAACGACTTTAGTCGTAGACATTTATGTCCGAATCCACCTGCTTTAGCAGGTGGTAGTTTAAGGAAAATCTCGTTTTTTGAGGAAGTTCTAGAAGTTGAAGTCCGATAACAATGGCTATATCTCTAAACCATTTAAAAAATGTATAAAAGTGGTTGACTCCGTACTAAGGTACAGACTCTATACTTAACACAAGGAGGGGAAAACAAATGAAGGGTTTAGCAATCAGTGAAGTAGCTAGAGTATGCGGAGTTAATATTGAGACCATTCGATATTACGAGAAAAGAGGACTCATTCAAGAACCTCCAAGAACAGCATCTGGCTACCGTTCATTTTCGAAAGAAGTTATAGAAAGAATAAATTTTATAAAGCGGGCACAAGAGTTGGATTTTTCTCTGTCAGAGATTCAGAAATTAATCAGGATAACGGATAATGATAAAAACTTTACTGCTGAAGACGCCCAACAATTTGCGAAGGAAAAACTTAGCGAAGTGGAGCAAAAAATCCGGGGGTTAGAAAGTGTGAAATCATTGTTAGGGGATTTGTTAGAAAGATGCTCTGGTAAAGGGCCTATTTGTGAGTGTCCAATTATCCAAGATTTATCAAGACAAAAAGAAATCCAGCGTAAGGGAGGGGAGTGATAAAAAGATGGCGGAGCTCATTTTAAAACTGAAGGGGAGCATTCCAGAGAAGGTTAAAGATATAGAACAAGAAATAGCTGCAGAAACAGATGTATCGGCTATCAATATACTAGAAGATACCCTAAAAGTAATCTATGGTAAGAAGAAACCGGAATGGAATAACCTTATAAACGTTATTCGTACAAAAGGGCTAGACATTGAAACGAGTAGAGAAACGTTCCATGTGAGCGGTATGGCTTGTGCGGCTTGTATAAAAACAGTTAAAACGATGGTTGGAAGAGAAGAGGGGATCATAACCTCTGCTGTTAATCTTGCTTCTGATCAGGCAAGCGTAGAGTTTATCCCCACTTTGACAAATAAGAAGTCAATTGTAAGCCGGATTGAAACAGCAGGATTTGTCGTTAGGAATGAACAAGAACCGGGTGATCGAGAACTAAGGGCGTGGAGGTTTCGGGCTATCGTTTCTCTCGTACTGATGCTCCCTGGCTTCCTAATTAGTATGGGTTCTTTCCTTTTTAATCAGATGCTCCCAGGCCAATGGTGGATCTTATTCTTCCTGTCAACACCGGTCGTGTTTGGTGCAGGATTTTATACCCTACACAGGTCGCTGAGGTCAGTGATGGCTAGAAGTGCGAATATGCATTTACTTGTTTCGCTGGGTACGTTGTCTGCCTATATATACGGACTAAGCAGTTACTTCTTTGAAGTCTTTAACCTCTTCAGTCTTGCTGCAATGATTATGTCATTCCATTTGTTAGGCCAGTATCTGAACCTTAAAACGAAGCGTGTTGCCTCAAGAGAATTGAAAAAGCTTCTTAGTCTTCAGGCGAACACCACAACCATTCGGGTTGGTAAACGTGAAAAAGAAGTCAAAACGGAAGTACTTAAACCGGACGATATCGTTATTGTTCGACCAGGCAAGCGGGTTCCTGTTGATGGTGTTGTGATTGAGGGACGTTCTGTTATCGATGAATCAATGGTAACAGGCGAAAGCATTCCTGCTGAAAAATCAGTAAACGATGAGATGATAGGCGGAACAGTAAACGTTAATGGTGTACTCATCATGAAGGTGACAAAAATTGGTCAAGACACATTTCTATCCCAAATGATTCGTTTAGGGCAAGAAGCTAGATGGTCTAAAGAACCTTTGCTTCTGTTTGCGGATAAGATCATTGCTCGATTTATTCCAACGATACTGGCTCTCTCTCTAATCACCTTTTTCGGTTGGTTGATGATTGCTGGTCTTGATTCCTATAATAAAGCCATATTTTCTGCGATTGCTCTTATGGTCGTTGCAAGTCCTTGTGTCATTGGCCTAGTAACTCCAACAGCCTTTATGACAGGAGCTGCTCTCGGAGTTCGAAATGGAGTGGTCATCAAGGATATGTCCGGTTTAGAGGTTATGCAGCGTGTTACTACCGTCCTCTTTGATAAAACAGGAACCATCACTTATGGAAAACCCGTAGTAACAGACATTATTACCTATCATGCTGAAGGTGAGAACAAATTACTCCAATGGGGGCTAAGTGTGGAGAGGGAATCTGAGCACCCAATCGGAAAATCCCTTGTTGATTATGCTGAAACCAAGGGAATTCAATCTCTCCCAATTGAAAGGTTTGAAAGTAAATTAGGTATGGGGGTAAAAGCAAGAGTTGACAATCAGTACGTTAGCATCGGAAACAAAACACTTATGAAGGAACAAGGTGTAGATATAACGGATATTGAGGATCAAGTCGAGGCTTTCCAATTAGAAGGAAAAACGGCTATCATTATTTCAGTAAATAACCAAGTTGCTGGTGTGCTTGCAGTAGCCGATACAGTAAAGGAGAACGCTGTTGGTGTGATAAAACGACTAAAATCAATGGGATTAAAACCGGTGATGGTAACCGGTGATAATGATAAAACAGCTAGGTCCATCGCTAAACAAGTTGGTGTCGAACAAGTAATAGCAAATGCGCTACCTATAGATAAAGTTACACAAGTGAGAAAGATGCAAGAACGAGGGGAAACAGTCATTATGGTGGGAGATGGAATAAATGATGGTCCAGCCTTAAATCAAGCTGATGTCGGGATAGCAATAGGTGGTGGGACAGATGTTGCGGTAGAGGCAGCTGATCTGACCTTAATCAAGGGAAATCTCAACGGTCTTGTGACTGCCACTTTTCTTGGAAAGAACATCTCCCGACTAGTAAAGCAAAACCTGTTTTGGGCGTTCATTTTCTATCTAATCTTGTTTCCTACCGCAGCATTCGGTCTCTTCCACCCATTAATGTCTGCATTTGCGATGCTGTTTAGCTTTTTATTCGTATTTGGCAACACGTATCGGTTAAAAAGAATTACTAGAAAGGTAATACAAATGGTTTAGTTATCCATCTATATGGATAACTACTGTAAGAAAGGAGGGCGTTACTCTTTACATACTTCATTATCGAATACTAGTTTAAGTGTCTACTAGTCAGTGAGCCTAACAATATGTGTGATAACCCTGTATTGTTCAAAGCTCTAAAATTTCTACATAACTGTAGTTAATAATACTCTGCAGGCATGAAGATGTAGCTAAGTCCTTTTGAGGCTACACTTAATAGTGTTGGTGTATGCCCAAGAGCAAAATGAGAATGGAAAAATTCTATGAATTTTTTTCGTTCTTTTGTGTAATTTATTTGTTAGTACAAACTGGTATGAAAGTCTAATATAAGCCGTGTTAAAATAAAGTAAAAGTCCAAACAATGGTCCAAGTGAGTGTTATAAAATTTTAGAATGGGAAACTGTCGAGAGGGAAATAGATCCACCTTTGGATGAAAGAATTCCTTCTGGAAAAATGGTGGATTGAGATCATTCTCTAAATTCGACAATTTATACGATTGAGGCGACGACGGCGTAATAAAAACTTGGTTGAAAATAATAAAGTAGAATAAAAAGGAGTTGATTAAATGTTTCACTACACGGTTGAAACCACTAAAACGATTGAGGAAGCCATTACATCACTTGAGGAAAGCTTAAAGGAAGAAAAATTTGGGGTGCTTTGGCAATTTGATATAAAGGATAAATTACAAGAAAAAGGCCTCGATTTTGGCCAATCCTATCGTGTTTTAGAGGTATGTAATCCACACGAAGCCCAACGTGTTTTATCACAAAATCAAATGGTTGGTTATTTCTTGCCTTGTAAGATTGTTGTTTATGATGATACAGGTCACACAAAAATCGGAATGCCAAGGCCGACAGCACTTATTGAAATGGTGAAAGATCAATCAATTAAGGATCTCGCAAAGGACATTGAGGAACGCTTAATTAGATGTATTGATAAAGCTGTTTAGTCATCAATATTAAACTAATAAACAAATTGAGAGAACGACGATAATGATGGAGTCACTATCGTTGTTTTTTTATTCTTCATTTATTAGTGTTTTCAATATCTCAATCATAACACTTTGCATTTCCAGCTCTTACATCACGCTAACCATACTATCTTGCATTTCAGGTTGCTGCATCAATTCAATCATTTGATCCTGCATTTCAGAAGAACTCATCACACGTACCATTGCATCCTGCATTTCCGGTGTTGCCATCATGTCAGATAACATGTCAGGGCTTATGCCACCAGAGTTAATCATGTCATTGGTATTCCTCCGTTCATGCCCCACATAAGCAAGAAAGAGTTAGACCAAAATAGTGACGACAGTTATCTAGCTTTTCTTCTATTTTCATTTGAATTCACCCCTTATTTATAAGCCGTTTTTATTAATTTTCCTAACTGGGTCGTTTATCATTAATCTTAACAAGTTCTTGACATTCTCCTGATAAGTTCTGAAAATTGATCGGTTATATTGTTAATAAGGGAAAGGAATTATGCTTTCCATATATAAATAAAATAGGAGTGGGGAACAGATGAAGAAATTATTAATAGTAGCAGGATTAGTCGGAGCATTTGCGATCGGGTCAATGACTGGGGGAACAGTCTTTTCATATGCCAGTTCGACCACTGGGACAAATGATACATCTACAAATGTGATGGACGAAAACGGGATGATGGATTCGAATCAAAGCTCAGGAATGATGAATATGATGGGTGATTCGAGTGGAATGGGTATGATGGGAAGTATGAGTGGGATGATGAATACAATGTCTATTATGGACGATTTAATGGCTGATATTTTTAACGAAGCTGCCAAGACTTTAGGCATGACAACGGATCAACTTCAAGATGAAATCCAAAGCGGAAAATCTCTTGCAACGATTGCAGTGGAGCAAGGGATAAAGGAAGATAAATTAGTGAAAGAATTGGAGAAGGCCATTCAAAAAGATATCAAACAATTTGAGAAAGAAGGAAATGTGATATCGGAACAACAAAAGGAGATGCTTTTTTCTATGAGTGACAACATGGAGATGATGCTAAATACTACAGGGATGTTTGCTTGTAACCAGACTTTAGATGAATCCATTTAAATATACAGGAGGTTGCTAGTATGATGTGGAATAATGGTACGGAATGTTTAGGAGGTGGGTTTCCAATGATGATGTTTGGTGGGGTTTTTATGTTAGTGTTTTGGGGTCTAGTTATTTGGTTAATCGTATTAGCGATTCAAAAATTATCACAAGGCGGTAAATCAAGCCAAATTGACAATGCTGTTAACATACTGAGACAGCGCTACTCTAGGGGCGAAATAGAAACCGATGAGTACAGACAACGACTACATGAGCTCATGGATACGGATAAAATTTGATTATAAAGAATAAACCTTGATAAACTTTTATCAAGGTTTATGTTCGTTACCACTTTGAAAAGAAAATACGAGAGGAACTTTTCCGATGAAAAAAACAGTGATGATTGTAGATGATCAAGATGAATTAAGAGAATCAATTTCAACATTTTTAGAAAATGAAGGCTATCAAACGTTGAATGCTCATAATGGCAATGAGGCGTTACGTCTCATTGATGAGAATCAAAATATCGATATCATTTTACTTGATGTCATGATGCCTGAAAAGGATGGATATGTAACGTTACGCGAATTGCGAATAGCCAAGAATAGAACCCCAGTCATTATGCTAACAGCTAAAACAGATGAGATAGATAAATTGCTAGGACTTGAAATGGGTGCAGATGACTATATTACAAAACCGTTTAGTTTGCGTGAAGTTGTCGCTAGAATGAAGGCGGTACTAAGGAGGACGTCTCATGAACAAGCAGACGATGAGTGGATTCAACAAGTAGATATCAAAATTAACCTTAACACATATGAGGTCTATGTCCACGGAGCAAGGGCCAATTTAACCCCTACAGAGTTTAAAATTTTAACGACACTTGCAGAAAAACCTGGTCGGGTTTATAGCAGATTACAACTTATGAACATTGCAGTTGGGGAAGCATTTGTTAATTATGAACGTTCAATTGATACCCATGTTAGTAATTTAAGAAGAAAGCTATCAGAGTTTGGATCAACTGCCGCAATCCAAACTGTTTACGGGATAGGTTACCGTTTTGAGGTGGAAACATGAAGATGAGAAGCAAGTTAATCATCTCATTAACTATGGTGATTATCTTCATGGGACTATTTCAATCTCTATTTTTTCAATCACGTGTAGAGAAGATATTTGAAAATTATCTTTCAGAAAGTGATAAAATGAAGGTTGAAATGATTAAGCAGGCAGTGACCTCTTACTATGTCTCGACAGGCTCACTAGAAGGTGTAAATCAAATTCTTGAAATTTCGAACCGAATGAATATGAATATGGAAAATATGATGGGGCATATGGGAGGACCTATTGAAGTTACCATTTTAGATGCTTCAGGAGAAATAGTAGTAGATACAACAACTAAAAACATGGGTGACAAGAAGTCCGCAGTCCAAGAGCCTCTTGTTATCAAAGGAGAAACCATTGGGACCTTTATTGCGTATCCAGTTAAAAGTGATTCTATTTCTCGCCTTGAACAACAATTTGCCCAATCGGTCAATGTAACCATCCTTTTAGGATTTCTTGTCGCTGTACTGCTTTCTTTAATTATTGGACTCTTTCTATCAAAAAAAATTACTAAACCTCTTTCACAGCTTGTTTCAGGGATTGAACAGGTTTCAAAGGGAAAGACAAACTTCCGGGTTACGATTGATTCAAAAGATGAATTCAGACAGCTTGGCGATGCTTTTAACAAGATGACAGAGACTTTAGAACGGACGGAGCATATTCGTAAATCCCTCGTGGCTGATGTTGCTCATGAGCTAAGAACACCACTTACAATTATTCGAACAAAATTAGAGTCAATACAATCTGGTGCACTAGAAGCAACGGAAGAAGTAATATTAAACGTAAGTGATGAAGTATATCGCCTTTCAAGACTTGTCAATGACTTGCAACAACTTAGTCTCGCAGAGTCCAAAACGTTGTCACTTCACAAAAAACGAACGGAAATAAATGGTTTTATGGAAGCAATTCTTTCTCAGATTCAATGGTTTGCAGATGAAAAAGATATTAGGCTTCATTTCAATAAAAGTTCTACTCATATTTTCATCGAAATTGATCGAGATCGTATGACTCAGGTTGTTGTTAATTTACTTGGTAATGCACTCCGTTATACACCAGAAAATGGAACAGTTATGGCTAATGTGAAGGTGGAAGGGAAATCAGTTGTTCTTAGTTTTCAAGATACAGGACCTGGTATTGATGAGCAAAAACTCCCCTTTATTTTTGAACGCTTTTATCGTGTAGATGAGTCGCGAAAACGTGACGAAGGCGGGGCAGGACTTGGTCTGTCTATTGCAAAAGGTTTTGTTGAAATACATGGTGGGGATATCAAAGTGACGAGTATTAAAGGAGAAGGAACGACGTTTGAAGTTATATTACCATTACCGGGTGACAATGATAGTTAGTACATGTTCAGGGGGTTAATAAAAGTCGAGATGCCTTTGGCGGAAAAAATGTGTTAACTATTTTGTTTATGTGAAATAAAGTAAAACGAAAATTTTAAAAAGCATAGTCATTTGCTACTTATTTATATAGAGGAGTCGGCACCACGGTAGATGCATATGAAATAAACTGTTATTATCCAACTGTAGAAAACATCATAGCTGGATAATCATAGGAGAATAATGTCCATCCACTAGGTTATTTTTAATTACTTAATTAGAGATAAAGTATACCAATTAAATCAGTTTTTCTTCAAATCTTCACGGTTTCTTCAAAAAATTTCTTTATAATTTAATTTGTAACATAATAAGAATTTTATTAATGGGACTGGGCATCCATTGACCACTGGGCGTAATATGGACGGGATTTTCCGATTAGGAAAAGCACTCCAAACAATAGATGAACATATGTACGCCCGTTGGAAGGAACCCCGGTGAAAGAGTGCACCCGCCCCTCAACAGCTTGCTGGCGAAAGAGTGGCTAGCCAAGGGAAGGAGAGGAAACACTGGTGAGCTGAAACTGGGTACCCACAAAAAATATAGTTTCCCGTTTCTAAACCCTATCCAAAGGAATTAACCTACGACAATAAAACATGTTATCTGGAGGAAACAGGAGCAGCAGTCGTACAGGGTAAGGGAAGTTAATATACAGAAACTAATTATGCTGATAGTTCGGATGATGAAGCGACGTATTTAAGCTTTGAGGCTTGGGGAATAGAAATTGAAACAAGTTATGGATAACCGATTGAATCATATGAACTGAAAATCTTAGCTGGAACAAAATAGAGGAGGATTAACATGTTTAAATTTTTTAAACGCGTGACAACTGTAGTAGGTTCGGAAATGAATGCAATGCTTGACAAGGCCGAAGATCCGGTAAAAATGCTGGATCAATTTATGCGGGATATGGCTGAGGATATTCGTGAAGTTGAAGCAGCCGTTGCCAAGCAGATTGCTAATGAAAAAATGTTGAAACGTAAGGCTGATGATGTGCAAGCGATGGTGGAAAAACGTCAGAAACAAGCGGAGCAAGCTATTGAAGTGGGTAATGAGGACTTGGCTCGTCGAGCGCTTCAGGATAAAGGTGACCATGAAGGCGAAGCAATAACGCTTAAAGAATCATGGGGACGCGCAAAAAATGACTCTGATGAATTGCGTAATAAATTAGATGAAATGAAAAAAGAATATCAAGAAATGAAATTGAAGAAGGATTCATTAAAAGCCCGTGCTGAATCTGCTAAAACCAAAACCAAGATAAACCGGACAATGTCTTCAATAGGCGGTGATGATTCCAAACAGGGATTTGAACGAATGGAAGAGAAAGTAATGCGTTTTGAAGCAGAAGCGGAAACAAGCGAGGACCTGTCACAGGAAAGTCGTACATTAGATGATGAATTTGAAGATTTGGATAAAAATGATGTCAATGATGAACTAGCAGCACTTAAAAAGAAAATGGGTAAAAATTAAAAGTGAGGAAATGGGACAGACTTTTTGATTTAATCCATAGATCAGTTTAAGACTCTAGGAATCAATCAGATTGTAACCATTACTACTGATCCTCTTGAAGCATTAAAACAGAAAGTCGAGTTGATAAAAGAAGGGAAGATAAATTTTATCTTCCCTTCAAATTTTTCCTTTTCCTATTTAATTCTTTAGGCATCTTTGTACCTGGAGAATAAGGATTAGAACTCCCCCCTAAAAAGTTCATAATAAAATCAAACATTATGTAGCTATGCTGGAGTGAAATAAAGGAACTAGATAATGAAATAGGGCCAAACGAGTTGAGGGAATTTGCAACGGAAACTTTAAGTAATATTCAGGACTTAAGAGAATAGAACTAGATAACAATACCAAGCTAGTAATTTCAGTAACTGAGAAGCATTTCAATGTGGGACACATATTCTAAGAGATATTGAAAGCTGATAGGGAAACCGGCCTGTGTATTGCTATTAAAATAGAGGATGGTTTCGACTAAGCAACTAGTGTTGTGGCCATGGGAGTATTGAAACAGCTTGGTATAGGAATGAGAAGTTGTTTGCTGAGTTACAAGAATATACCCAAGTTCCAGTGGAAAATATGCGGAAAGGTAAAATGGTGTCGTCGTTCCAAACTTCAAATTCCACCGTGTTTAACGTTGATAAATAATGTGACTATACAGGAGGAAATAGAATGAGTGATGTGAAAAATTATACTATTGGCATAGATTTAGGTGGAACAAACCTTAGAGCTGCTCTAGTAAATGAAACTGGAGAGATTATAAAGGAAAATGAATTTCCAACTGAAGCTGAACTTGGACCTGAACAAGGATTACAAAAAATGGTGCGTTTAATAGAAGATATTCGAGAAGGCTATAGTATCACTGGAATTGGCGTAGGTGCCCCTGGACCCTTAGATCTCTTTGCAGGGTTAATTCTTGATCCTCCCAATTTACTAAAGTGGTCAAATTTCCCACTTATCGAAGGACTTGAGAAAGCGACAGGGATTAAAGTGACACTAGATAATGACGCAAAAGCAGCAGCACTCGCAGAAGCAGTGTATGGAGCTGGACAGAATTATAAAAGTGTTGTCTATATTACAATCAGCACTGGTATTGGGGCTGGTATAGTTCTCGAAGGTAAAGTCCTTCCTGGCGCACAGGGAGTAGCTGGAGAAGTTGGCAATATGATATTAACTAAGGAAGGTCCGATGGTTAATAACCTTAATCAAGGAGCATGGGTAACACTTGCGTCAGGAAGCTCTATAGAAAGAGAAGGAAAGCAACGCTTAGGGATTGATGGTGGTGCACAAGAGGTTTTTCAGTTGGTAGAAGAGGGGAACCCGGAAGCAATGCAAATAAGGGATGAGATGATAACTTATTGGGCAAAAGGAATTGCAAACCTAGTACATATTATCAACCCAGATATTTTTGTGTTAGGTGGGGGGATAATGAAATCTGAGCAATTCTTCTTTACGCAACTCCAAACTAGAATTAATGATTATGTGTATTCCAGTTTGAATGGGAAGGTTAACGTCCAACTTGCGCAACTTGGAACAAAATCAGGTGTAATCGGTGCGGCACTGCTACCGAGTCATTCATAAAAAAAGCAAACTTAAAAAATAACAGATGAACTATTAGTAGTTTTGATTATAAAGAAATAAAATAAAAATAGCATAAAAAACCTAGTGCGAAAATTGAATAGATTTTATACTCGATTTTATTGGACTTGTAAAAAAGAACCACTTGTA
Source organism: Radiobacillus sp. PE A8.2 (assembly GCF_045635475.1). Classification (NCBI taxonomy): domain Bacteria; kingdom Bacillati; phylum Bacillota; class Bacilli; order Caryophanales; family Bacillaceae; genus Radiobacillus; species Radiobacillus sp. PE A8.2. The sequence goes on from NZ_JBJGXI010000021.1 coordinate 52,033, forward strand.
CTTCCATTCTAAACGTACTTTTTTGTTAATATTCGATTATAATTATTGCAACGCCGGTGGGGATAAATATACCAATTAAATTAGTTTTTATTCAAATCATCACGGTTTTTCCAAAGACTTTCTTTATAATTTACTTTGAAACAGTTGGAAGAAACGATAAGGGGATGCCAAAAATGAAAGTTGTAGAAAATATTACTGAGTTAATAGGCGAAACGCCTATTGTACGATTAAATCGCCTTGTGCCGAAAGGTGCGGCAGATGTTTTTGTTAAATTAGAAATGTTTAACCCATCTAAAAGTGTAAAAGATCGTGCCGCATACAATCTTATAACGACTGCGGAAACACAAGGCTTGATTTGTCCAGGGGATACAATCATTGAGTCTACAAGTGGTAATACAGGGATTGGTCTAGCTATGAATGCGGCAGCTAAAGGGTATCATGCGATATTGGTAATGCCTGATAACATGACAAAAGAAAGAATTAATATTTTGAGGGCGTTTGGTGCAGAGGTAGTATTAACTCCAAGTAAACAGAAAATGCAAGGGGCAATTGCAAAGGCGTTAGAGTTGCAAAAGGAAATCCCCGGAAGTTTTATTCCACACCAGTTCGAGAATGATGCAAACCCTGATATTCATCGTAAGACAACAGCGCTTGAAATATATCAACAAATGGATGGTTGCTTGGATGCTTTCGTAGCCACAGCTGGTACTGGTGGAACAGTTACTGGTACGGGGGAAACGTTAAAGGAACTAATATCTGACCTTTATATTACAGTTGTAGAACCTAAAGGATCACCAGTGTTATCAGGGGGGAAGCCTGGTCCTCATAAATTAGTAGGAACAAGCCCTGGGTTTGTTCCTAAAATATTAAATACTCAAATTTACGATGAAATCATACAGATTGACGATGAGAGTGCAGTAAAAACTTTTAAAGACCTGGGACGTAAAGAAGGGATATTTGTTGGCTTGTCTTCTGCTGCAGCAGTATTCGCAGCCATAAAGGTTGCTGAACGTTTAGGTTCTGGAAAACGGGTGCTATGCATTGCTCCTGATACGGGTGAACGTTATTTAAGTATGAACTTATTTTAATTGAATTAACTAGGAAAAGTATGCCCACCTTAACGATCAATTGAGTGGAGTGGGTGGTTAAGAAGGTGAGAACAAATCAAAAACCGGTAATTCTTTTGTTATGAATTACTGGTTCTTTAGTTGAACGACTTTACATTTATCACAATTTATCGGAACACTTTTTTATATTGAAATTGGAGAATGGTTCAAAAACTTTTTTTCATTCCTTAAGGAGAGTTTTTCTTTCTATAAGCCGTGCGAAACTATGTGAAAGTACTGATAGTGTCAGTGCAAAACAATGTGAAGAAGCTTACCTGACACGTTGCTAGTACTACCAAATTAATGACTTTTTAATTTATTAAAGAATTTTAGGGATTAACATGTGAGAACCCATTTTTTTAATGAATATCAAGAATGCTAGATAAAATAATGGTTTATTTTTTAAAATTAACAATTTCAAAAAACACAAAATCTACATATTTTTTGACTAACATATGGGTAGGCAAAAAGCTTTATTTGTGAATACGCCCTTTTAGGTACTGCATAATTTTGCTTGGGGCAAGGCTTGGTGGAAGAGATTATGAGAGGAACTAGAACATGAAAGAAAAGAAAAAACATAAAAAAGGACTAAATAAGCGCTGGGTTTTTGGAGTAACTGGTATCGTAGGTTTACTGCTTTTGGTTGTACTGGGATCCATTCAAGAAAAACAAACGTCTAATATCAATTCATTAGACATTGAAACGGATGCACCAGCACCTGATTTTACTTTACAATCCACGCGGGGAAACATTTCTTTAGATGATTACAAAGGAAAAAATGTTGTCCTTTATTTTTATGAAGGCAATGGCTGACAAGCTTGTGTAGATCAGCTAGTTGAGCTGAATGAAAAAGTAGAGGAGTACGCCGAACAAAACACGGTGATCTTGGCAATTACGACAGATCCAATCGCCTTTTCTGAACAAATTGTACAGAAATATAATATTAACATTCCGGTTTTATATGACAAAAATCAAAAAGTAGGAAAACCATATGGTGTAACGGATGTACCAGGTGGGATGGATATGGGGCCTGTGGACACTCATTCTATGTTTATTATTGATGAAGAGGGAATTGTGCGTTGGTACGAAATCTCACCACAACAAATGTATGTCCCTATAGAGTCGGTCGATGAGGAGTTACAAAAGATATGGGAATGACACGGGACCCTCGTATTATGCAAATTATCCTCCTTAGCACATACGCCATCATTGGTGGGGTATTATTAAATTTTTCAGTTACTATATGGCAAATTGTTGTAACATTAGGCATTTGCATTCTATTGGAGTTAGTTATTCTCTACTGGAAAAAAGGTGCGTTTTACTGGCCATACAGTGCAGTTATAACTGGACTAGGGATTGCCCTTGCGTTACGGGCGGATACAATTATCCCTTTTATTATGGCTGCTATAGTTGCAATCAGTTTGAAACATATAGTCCGGTACCGGGGAGATCACATTTTAAATCCTTCAAATAGTGGGATTGTTTTTGTTTCTCTGCTACTACCAGCAACAGCAACGGATCCGTTGCAATGGGGATATTATCTGTGGGCCCTTGTTCTGATGTCTTTGGGAGGGCTTTATTTAGTCTATAAAGTACATCGCCTTGCGTTAGTGGTCTCCTTTTTAATTGGTTTTATAGGGATCCAATTTTTAAGACAGTTGATATGGACCGATTTATGGAATGCGAATTTTAGTTCGTTTATGTGGGGAGGGTTGTTTATTTTTACATTCAATATGATAACTGATCCAAAAACCTCACCTAAAAAAGCGAAAAACCAAATTTTTTTTGGTCTCGTTATTGCCTTGATTGCACAAATGCTGATACACATGAACATTCATAATGCGGTTTTTATAAGCTTGGCAATCGTGTGTCTGGGGCGTTTTCTATGGATTTGGGCGCGTAATCAAAAAATGTTTAAAGGCAATCATCCTTCTGTCGGTGCAAAGTAATATATGTTATAAGACAATTGTCACCATCAAGACCTAATTCATGTGCAAGTGAAATTTGGGTGAGGGTATATAGGATAAATGAACTGCTACTACACTCACCATACGCTGTTTTCTTAAACATTAATCCAATTATTTTTAGAATCCTCAAAGTTTCTACACAATTTTTGTTTATACTTAATTATATAAACAAACGGAGGTGGAGTGATGAGCTGGGAACTACTTATATTGTTAGCGTGTCCCCTTATGATGTTATTCTGTATGAAGGGTATGTTTGGAGGAAACAAGAACAAGGAGTCAAAACAGAACAGTAATAATCAGTTACAGACTTCTCAACAGGATGAATTACAGTCTGTCCAGTTAAAGATGGCAGATATGATGGAGCAAAATCATCAGCTTATGAAGGAAGTTAAATTTTTGAAAGAAGAATCTAAAGGTTCAAATGTTGTTCAATTAGAAAAAGACCAAGGCAAGAAAGAGGCATTATAGACAGACATGTGGTATCCCGTACTCCCATTGCCTTTTTAAAATAACTTTACGATCAACGGGGGCACGTTTGTTTTAACATGGCTATTTCAGTAAAGATGCTTACAGAAAAATGTTTTTTCGTTCTAAGGGCAGACTTTCAAGCCACAAAAAATGTTCGATTAGTAGTCCCATAAAAAGGAGGTGACTCTAATGAGTTGTTGTGGTGGTTCATCTAAAAAAGATAAGGAAAAAGACAGTATGAAGCAACTGAGCCCTGTTGATCAGTTGAAGATGAGACTGGTAAATGGAGAAATAAATATGGAAGAATATTTACAGACAAAGGAAGTAATTGCACAACCTTAGTCTTTTTCGCCCAGCTATTAAAAGGCTGGGCTTATTTTAATTAGGAAATTTCTTAAGGTGTTTGGTAGAGTTCACTGTCAGAAGTCGTTTTTGGGCGGCTAGATTTTAAACTTACGCCAGTTAGTATTGTAGCAGTAACAAACCAAAAAAAGGGGGGATAGGATTGGGCGAACTTCTCCATGATTTAAGCTTACAATGGTATACATTTTTAACACAATTGGGGACAAAGTTAGCAGACCCAATTCTAAATATTACAGAACAGTGGAATATCCCTATTTTGACTGCTTTACTGTTAGGGTTAGCAGCAACGACATCCCCTTGCCAAGTGACAACAAATGCCAGTGCACTTGCCTTTGTTTCACGAGATGCGACGAACAGAAAACAGACATTAGTTCAAACGTTTGCCTTTATTGCCGGTAAAACATTGATTTATACAGTTGTTGGAGGAACAGCAATTTATCTAGGTGTTCAGCTAACAACAGTGAACGGAAATGCGTCGCTTATTATTATCGTTAGAAAGGCGATTGGTCCGATCATGATCTTGGCTGGGTTATATTTTCTGGGCTTTTCCCGGTTTCGCCTATCGTTTGGTACAAGATTAAGCGAATGGTTAAAAAGCAAAATACCAGAGGGTTCTCCTATAGGTTCCTTCGGATTTGGCGTAGCATTTGCCCTTGCCTTTTGTCCAACATTAGTTTGGCTCTTTTTTGGGCTACTAGTTCCATTAGGTATCCAAACTACAGGAGGAATATTATTGCCTCCAATCTTCGCAATTGGGACTACAATTCCATTAATTGTATTTGTACTTATTCTAGTAGATAGCTCTGACATAATAAAACAAAAATATTTTAAAAAAACGAAATCATTGAATCGCTGGCTAACAAAGTTCGCAGCCATCATATTTTTGTTAGCAGGTATTAATGATACGTTCACCTATTGGTTTTTATAGAGAATGTTCAAAATCACCAAATTAATCCAAGGTATTGGTCAACAAGTAGCTAAAAATAGATTGAATTAATTGACTAAAATAAGGTAAGGAGATGATTAGTATGATGATGAATGGTACAAGTTGTGGTGATATGGGTTGGCCTATGATGATCGGCGGCGGGTTGTTTATGTTATTATTTTGGGGATTAATTATTTGGCTCGTTATTTACCTAATACGAAAATTTTCCCAAAATAACACAACCAATAACTCGGATAAAGCGGTGGAGTTATTAAGGCAGAGATATTCAAGAGGGGAAATTAATACAGAAGAGTATAGAGAACGCTTGTATGAGTTAACGGATAAAACAAATTAAAAAGGAACTAGAATAATTTTTTGAATCCTAACCTAAATGGGCTTAATTTTATGAATTTTCTATAGACAAAAGTGCTCTAATTGCGCACTTTTGTCTATTATTTATTTACCTTCTTTTTGGCTTGCATTCGTTGATTTCGAGCAAACTCCATTTTCTTCGATTTTCCATAGTGCAAAAATCCAATGCTCCAATTATAGCTATCACAAAAGCAATAACATAAAGTAATTCATCCATCAAAACACATCCTTGTCATCCTTAGGTAACATTTAAAAAATTAAGGGCACGACTAAAAATAAACCCGCTGCTAATCCCGCGGCTAGTAAATTATACGGAGTCATGGCTTTGACGTATTTCATATGATCGGCCCCAGCAGCCCCCGCAGACATTGCGGTCATACCGGAAACGGGTGAGGTAACATCTCCAAAAGTCCCCCCTGAAAGAACGGCAGCAACAGCAAGTGGAACACTACCTCCTGTCGTTACAGCTAAAGGGATCGCGATTGGCATCATTAATGCCCATGCACCCCATGATGAACCGATGAAATAAGTTACAGCACCTGTTACGACAAAAATAAGGACAGGAACCCATATTGGTGTTAGTGTTCCACCTAAAGTTTTCCGAATTAGGTCTGTTAAACCGAGATCCTGTGAAACATCAGAAATGGGCCAAGCAACTGCTAATATTACGATAGTTACCATAAGCTTGTTCCCGCCTTTAATAAATCGGTCAGTCATTTTCTTTAGTTTAAGTCCTTGAAACAGGTATAAAGCAGCAGTTATCATCACTGTAATAAATAAGGCTAAAAACATCGAACGAGATGGATCTGCTGCTGAAAATACTTCCACAATGCTTTCACCTTTTGCTTCTTTTCGACCATCCCACCACATCAGGAAAAAGCTTAAAGGAATTAATACAAGGATAGGAGCTAAAAGGTTAAACAATCTTGGTTTCAAAGCAGGCTTTCCTATGCCCATATCCATGTCCATTTTTTCCATTTTTCCTTTTGAAGTGACGCCCATTTGATCTTTCGCTGTATCTGCCTTGTCTGTATTACCAATTTCCTCAGACATTTCCATCGCATGAGCAGGACGTGAGAAAGATGTTTCTTTATTTGAGTGATTTGCAGATTGAATTAATTTTTTCATACTACCAAAATTCCAACCTATAATCACAGATAATAAGGCGATAGTAATAGATGTGAAACTGAAAAACTGAAAGGGTAAGCTAGACAAAAAAAGTTGCATAGCTGAACCTTCTATTCCTGCCGCTCCCATACCTTTATTTAAGACCCCAATAATGTAACCAATATAAGTGGTTGCAACTGGGATCAACACAATGACTGGACTAGCAGAGTTATTTAACATATAGGCTAACCGTTCACGTGAAACGGAAAAACGATCTGCTAAAGGTTTCATGATAGATCCTGTTGCCACAACACGGAATCCACAATCAATAAAAGTGATAGGAAGCAATAACCAGGAGGCAATTAATGTTTTTTTAGAATTGTTAATGTAGTTATCCATTACCTTGGCGAAAGCTTGGACACCACCAGACAATTGAATTAAGGCTACTAATCCACTAAAGACGTATAAGAAAAGAAGGACGTCTAGGTTTCCAGGATCAGATAATACCTCAACAATATAATCAACGGTTTGGGAAATAGAACCGAGAAATGATCCTGTTAAAATAAAACTCCCCGCCCATAAACCAATCAACAGGGAAGGAATCACTTGCTTTGTCCAAGTTGCTAAAACAATAGCAATAAGAGACGGAACGATAGAAAGCCATAGTCCGTAATCCATTTTAAATCACCTTTTTTATAGTCAATTTATACGTATTTTCCCCATAAGTTTGTTTCTTATTCTATGGAAACTATGAAGAGGATTTATATACATAATTTTGAAGTATATAGATAAACTACAGTTATAAAATGGAGGTGATTTTTATGATGAAGGTTGGTATGCTTAAATTAGTTACCACATTGTTTATGGGATTAGCCATTACCATACCTGTTGCTACTTCTGTTCATGCAGAGATGATACCATCTAACGTAGAAAATGCAGAGGAAACAATGGAAAAAGATTGTTGCGATAAAATGAAAATGATGAAAGAAGAATTGAAAGAAATGATGGATAAGCATAAAATGATGAAGAAAGAATTGAACAGTCTCATTAATGAATTACAAGAGAGTGGAAAATTGACACAAGAACAGATAGAGAAACTAAATAGTATTAATCAAATGATGAGCCAGATGGAAGAAAAGATGAAACAAATGTCATCAATGGAAATGGACGAATTAAAATAAAAGGGTGAGAAAAATTGAGTGATTTTACTATTGAAATATATACCACACCAACTTGACCAGATTGCAAAGCAGCGAAAGAGTTTCTTTCGCACCATAGTTTCCATTTTACAGTACATGATATTGTTGAAAACGAAGATAAAATCGAGGAATTAAACAAATTGACAGGAAAAAATATAGTTCCGACGATTGTAATAAATGACGAGATTTTTATTGGATTTGTCCAAAATCGTGACAAAATTGAATCCTTACTCTCATCTTAGTTTTACGAAGCCCTTTTCCACCAAAGAGAAGGGCTTTTACTTTTGCAGTTTATATGGTTTTTCTGATAATGGACTAATAATTAAAAAGTGAGGATAAAAAGGAGAATTAAATGTTGAGCTTTTTTGAAAGGTGCCTTTATGAAGGGAATGGTATGCACTGAGCACAGGATGGTAAACCACAACTGACCTGGGAAAATAAAGTATACGATTAAAGAGACCGGTTATGATGTGAAAAGTATTCAATAAATAATATCTTTATCATTTTATAGAGAGGATTTAACTCATATTCCTTTTTGCGAAGTTAGGGAATGAGTGTTTCTTTTATCAAAGAATTTATATCTGAAATTAATAGATGAATTTTACATTCAAAAGTTAGATAGACCCCTTCCAAAAAGAAAAGCAAAAAACTATTATAACTCCACACTTTCTTCAAACTTTTAAGTTATTATAGCTTAGGTAAGATATTATATTAAAATATTTAAATATGAAGATGGGTAAGGAGGTGCCAAAATTGAAGGTTCGTTTAATATTAATTCTTACGTTAATTTTAACAGCCTGCTCATCAAATGACAGTGAATATCAATTGAAAGTAGATGCAAAAGATATTAATGGGAATGTAGTACAGTTATCTCAGGATCAACCAAGTTTGGTGTATTTTATTTCTGCATCGTGTCCTACATGTAAGGAGGGAGAAATCATGCTTAATGAAGTATCCAGACTGTATCCAGAAGTTCAAATTATAACGGTTGACCTTGATCCGTATATGGATACTGTGGAGGGGCTTGCTGAGTTTCAAAAAAAATTTGGTGGAAACTGGCCTCATATATTGGATGACAAAGATCGGACAATTACCCGAGAGTTTGGAGTAAAACAATTGGAAGAGACAGTATTAGTTGATCAAAATCACGAAGAAGTTTTCAGAGCAGTAAATCCTACGTTAAAAGAAGTCCAAGAGGCTTTGGCAAAAATTGGGGTGGAATAATGGGCATTTCACATTGGATTGTTTTCACAGCAGGAATTGTGGCTGCCTTTAATCCTTGTGGTATTGCGATGTTACCTTCCTATATCTCCTATCTGATTGGTGCAGAAGATAAAAAAATGTCAAATTTGACTGCAATAATAAGAGGAATGGGACTGGGCGTGGCTATGACAATCGGCTTCTTAATCATTTTTGTAGTAGCTGGATTTTTGATTAGTTTACTTGGTAGAGGATTAGTGGAATATCTACCTCTTCTATCATTAATTATTGCTATTTCACTTTCATTATTTGGTCTGTTTATGTTGATTGGTAAACATTTACCAATCAAAACAGTTTCATTTCAGGTGAAGCCAGGTAAATTGTCAGTGTTTTTATATGGTATAGCCTATGCGTTAGCCTCTCTAAGTTGTACATTGCCGGCGTTTCTATTGGTCATTTCCCAATCTATTAATGAAAATACGATCATTTCAATCTTCATTAATTTCGTTGTTTATTCAATTGGGATGGGTCTTGTTATAACGGTTATTACAACTGCTTCACTAATATCAAAACAATTTGTTCAAAGGTTTTTGAGAAAATATATACCTGTTATAGAGAAAATTTCAGCTCTGATTATCTTTTTAACTGGATTGTACCTTGTATATTATTGGTCATTTGGTACTGGCGGAGCACTACTTTAGACTATGATGGAGGAATCAGGGCTATCTTTAATATAGTAAGAAAAAAGGAAGGAAAGGTTTACCATGCATTCAAATCAAGATTTAAATCATAAAATTAGTTCAGAAATCTATGCGAAGTTTTTCCATGGGCTATCAAACCCCACAAGGTTTCAAATTGCTCTTTCCCTTTTGGATAAGGAGAAAAATGTAAGTGAATTAGTGGATGAATTGGAGATAAAGCAATCACAAGTATCAAATCAATTAGCCTGCTTGAAATGGTGTGGGTATGTTGATACACGAAAAGTAGGTAAGTACATTTATTATCAAATCAAGGATGAACGAATAAAACAGATCATTACACTTGCATCTGAAGTAGTTGGAGATAATGCAAAACAAATTAGTGAATGTACAAGAATGTAATCTGTTTTTGAATGTGAGGAGATATAAAAGAGAAATTATATTTGTTTTCTGGATTTTTAACACTTGTTACACCAGGAACCAATCACTAAACTTAAAGATTTGCTAAACGGTAAAATAAGCTACCTTGTATTTAATGAAAAAGGAGTTGTAAATATGAATTCAGGTATTCAACCACTTAGCAGAGTGGCATTCGAACTTGGTCCACTGACTGTATATTGGTATGGAATTATTATTGCATTTGGTGCATTTCTCGGATTTATCATTGCACAAAGGGAAAGTGAAAAGAGGGGTTTACCGAAAGATACGTTTTCTGATTTGTTAATTATCGCTATACCGATTGCGATCATTTCTGCACGAATTTACTATGTAGCTTTTCAATGGGATCAATACCGTAACAACCTCGGTGATGTCTTTGCGATTTGGGAAGGTGGTATTGCGATTCACGGAGCTCTTATCGGCGCAACTTTAACGGGCTACTTCTTTTCAAAAGTTAAAAAAGTATCTTTTTGGAAGCTGGTTGATATCGCAGCACCAAGTATTATATTAGGTCAGGCAATAGGTCGCTGGGGTAATTTTATGAATCAAGAGGCTCATGGGGGGCTAGTTACCCGTGGTTTTCTTGAAGGATTATACTTGCCAGAGTTCATCATTAACCAAATGTATATTGAGGGAGTGTATTACCATCCGACCTTTTTATATGAATCAATATGGAATTTGATTGGATTCGTCTTACTTTTAAGTTTGAGAAAAGTAAATTTAAGGCGGGGAGAATTATTTTTTTCGTATATCATTTGGTACTCGATTGGACGGTTCTTCATTGAAGGTATGCGTACTGATAGCTTGATGCTCACTGAGTCGCTTCGTATTGCACAGGTAATTTCTATTGTGCTAGTTATTGTTAGTATTATAGCTATTATTTATCGCCGAAAGACTGGGTTAGCGAATAAACGATATGCTGATTTAGATTAGTTTCCTAATAGTTACAAAAGAGCTGAGTGGGAAACAATAAGCTAGTTCGGAAAAGTAAATAGGAACTGGATTTTGGTAAAAAAATATTAAAATAATCTTTTATAAAGGAGTTTTTCTATGAGTAACGATAAAGTTCTAATCACGCTTCCTGTACAAGGAATGACTTGTACTAGTTGTGATAATCACGTAACCGAGGCATTGGTCAAAGTCGGAGCAGATAATCCAACAGCTGATTTCCGTCGTGGGCAAGCGACATTTGAAATTGGTAAAGATGATTTAGAGAAGGCAAAAGAGGTGGTTAATGAATCAGGTTATCGAGCTGGTGACGCCACAATTGAATCTGAAGATAACGATGTTACTTTTAATAACAAAGACGGCGCATACGACCTTTTGATAATTGGTTCAGGTGGTGCAGCCTTTTCAGCAGCGATTAAGGCCGTTGAAAAAGGGGCGAAAGTAGGCATAGTTGAAAGGGGTACTATGGGTGGAACATGCGTTAACATAGGATGTGTGCCTTCTAAGACGATGCTTCGCGCCGGTGACATCAATCACTTGGCAGGAAACAACCTTTTTACAGGTTTGAACACAAAAGCCGAATCAGTTGATATGGCTACGTTAACAGATGAAAAGGATGAACTGGTACAAGGTATGAGACAGCAAAAATATATAGATCTTATTGATGAATATGGATTTGATTTGATTCGTGGTGCAGCATCATTTGTTGATGAAAACACGGTTGAAGTGAACGGACGAAAATATACAGCAAACAAATTCCTAATTTCAACAGGGGCATCCCCGTCTATTCCAGATATTCCTGGACTGAAAGAAGTGGACTTTTTAACAAGCACAACGGCTTTAGAACTAAAAGAGGTTCCAAAGAAGTTAGCAGTGATTGGTTCAGGTTATATTGCGATGGAGTTAGGACAACTGTTTCATAACTTAGGATCAGAAGTTTCTTTGATGCAACGAAGTGAGCGACTTCTGAAGGAATACGATCCAGAAATTTCAGAAGCCATCGATGAAGCTTTAACCGAACAAGGACTAAACTTTTTCACAGGAGTCACTTATAAAAAGGTGGAACAAGATGGTGATACGAAAAAAGTCTTCATTGAAGTGAATGGTGAAGAACAAATCATTGAAGCTGATCAATTATTGATTGCCACCGGAAGGAAACCGAATACAGATTCACTCAATCTTGAGGCAGCAGGCGTAGAAATTGGCAAAGAAGGGGAAGTCATGGTTAATGACTACCTGCAAACGAGCAATCCAAATGTCTATGCTGCAGGTGATGTGACATTAGGTCTACAATTTGTTTATGTGGCAGCATACGAGGGTGGAATTGTTGTAGAAAACGCATTAGGAGCTGCAAATAAGAAAGTGGATCTACGCTTTGTACCTGGAGTAACATTTACTAACCCGTCCATTGCCACAGTTGGTTTAACCGAACAACAAGCCAAAGGTAAAGGGTATGATGTGAAGATCTCCGTACTTCCACTCGATAGTGTGCCAAGAGCACTCGTGAATCGTGAAACAAATGGAGTGTTCAAACTCGTTTTCAATAACCACACGCAGAAAATACTCGGTGCTCATGTGGTTGCAGAAAATGCTGGAGATGTGATTTATAGTGCCACATTAGCCGTACAGTTCGGTTTAACCGCAGACGATTTGAAAAATACGATGGCGCCTTATCTCACAATGGCTGAAGGCTTGAAACTAGCAGCCTTAACATTGGACAAAGACGTCAATAAGTTATCTTGTTGTGCAGGGTAAGGAATAAATGTTAGGGAGAGAGTCAAACCTCTCCTTTTTATGAATCTATTAACTCATTATAATTGATAACATTGATAAACTTCACAAAAAATCTACATTTAACACGTATAATGATTTTGTGTTTGTATTAAGTTTGTTATTTTATGATGAAATGAGGAATATTAGATGAAGCCATTATTTAGTTTCGGCCCTTTTTCGATTCACTTTTTTGGTTTAATGATAGCGATTGGTGCGTTAGTAGGTTTCCTGTTACTTATAAGAGAAGCAAAACGTAGGAAGATGAATCATAAATTATTAACGGATGGAGTAGTCTACTCTTTATTGGGAGGAATAATAGGGGCGCGGATTGTTTATATCGTTGTTTATAATCCTTCCTATTACATAGCCAATCCAATGGAGGTATTTTTCATCCAAAATGGCGGATTATCCATCCATGGTGGTATTTTAGGTGGATTACTTGTCGGTTATTTATTTTTGAAGCGTCATAAACTACCAATCTGGGAAACATTAGATATTGTTGCTCCCTCGCTAATTTTGGCACAGGGAATAAGCAGAATTGGCTGTGATGTGTTTGGAGGACCAATTTCTGATGCCCTACCTTGGGGAATGGAAAAATATGGGGAATTGCTACATCCAGCCCAAGCCTATGAATTTCTGTTGGATTATTTGTTATTCGGATATTTGTGGTTACGATTGAAAAAGACTTCTTATACTGGTCAAGTCTTTCTTCACTATGTAATTGGTTATATGGCTATACGGGCTATCGTAGAATTTGCTAGATTAAACCCAATGGTTGTTGGACCTCTTAGTGTAAGCCATGTGATGAGTTTAATAGGTATCATTATTGCTGCTTTCTTAATCAAATATCGTAAGCGAAGCGGATTAATCGATAAGGTAAATTCAATCCCGAAAAATAAATATATTAAAACTGGAATCTATGTGATAGTACTTATGGTTATCTCTTTACTTATTTATTATGGAGTACAAGGGTAATATTTAAGGGAAATAATCGTTAGGTTTTGGGTGAAATTTAATTCAGTAATAAATAGCGAGCTTTATGGATGCTTGAGTATCCATATGCTCGTTTTTTATTTGGTCTTAAATCAAACAACGTTTGAATATGTGACAATTTTTAGTCGTTCATTTTTGGCTAATTTGTGACAAAATCATTTCTTCACAATTTCCCCAAACTTCCTAGTTACTATGTTAAATAGTGCATTTGTAACTTGTAATAAGCTTCGATTTTAATGCATTTTCTTATCTAAACGCCAAAGATCACAAAGTTGTCAAATTATGTTCGTCATTTTTCTAAGTATATAGGCATATTTAGAATTGTTAAACTTAGTTAATTAATTCTCCACATTCAACAAACTTTTACATTATACTTACTATTGTCTTTGGTTCAAGTAGAGGGAATAGGACGCTGTGAATTAGTAGTTGGTTAAGATATTATAGAAAACCCCAGAGTTTAACAGAATTATTTGATAACAAAAATACTTAAAATTTCTCGCTTTATAAAAATATCCATTTTACGGCCTTTTGATACTTTTATAGGGGTATATAATTTGAATCATGAAATAATTTATCTGCCTTAACCTATCACTAAAGAATAAATCAAAGGGTTAGATTAGGATAGATATAGTTTCGTTGTATTAATAAAGAGGGTGAAAGAATATTGAATAGAATTTTAAAATTATTCATGATAATTGTGAGTGGAACGATTGGGATATTTCTTATTCCGGATTTCATAAATAGTATAACAAACGGAAAAGTCCCCTTATGGATTAGTTATTTAATTGGTATTGTTATATTTTTCATTACAACATTTTGGATGATTAATTATGGACTTAGCTTAATACGTCGGATAGAAGAAAAACTTTTAAAAATACCTGTAACGAATGTTTTGTTTGGAACTTTTGGTCTGATTTTAGGATTAATTGTGGCATTCCTAATTTCCAGTCCATTGAAGGAAATGAGTATCGGAGTAGTTACGACGATTTTCCCAACTTTTCTAACTATTTTGTTTGGTTACTTAGGATTTCAAGTGGGTTTTAAGAAAAAGAACGACCTTATAAATTTATTATCTGTTTCGGAGCGAAGTGATACTAAAAATACAAAAATAGCTATGGAAAGTGAAGAGGAACTACAAAGAAAAACAAAAATTTTAGATGTAAGTGTAATTTTAGATGGCCGAATTGAAGAATTATGCAAAACTGGTTTTTTAGAGGGTACTTTAATAATTCCACAATTTGTTCTAGAAGAAGTACAACATGTAGCGGATTCATCTGATAGGATAATCAGAAATCGTGGAAGAAGAGGTCTTGACACTTTGAACAGGATTCAAAAAGAGCTTGATTTAAAGGTTGAAATTTATGAAGATGGATTCAATGAAATAAAAGAAATAGATAGGTTTATTAAATTGGCAAAGTTACTAAATGGTATAGTTGTTACAAATGACTCTAATCTAAACAAAGTATGTATTTTACATGATATAAAGGTTTTAAACATTAATGACTTAGCTATTGCCTTAAAACCGGCTGTCTTCCCAGGAGAGAAAATCAATGTACAAGTAATTAAAGACGGTAAAGATGACAAACAAGGAGTTGCCTATCTAGACGATGGTACTATGATAATAGTAGAAGGAGGGCACGATTATATAGGTGACTACATTGATGTTTTGGTAACGAAGCTATTACAAACCTCTGCTGGAAAAATGATTTTTGCGAAACCAATAAATCAAACGTCCTAAAAGAATATTTTTTTATCGAGGTTTGGACCGCAAAAAAATAGTTTGAATGGAGAAGTTTTATACATTCCTATGCTCAAAGTAAAATGGAACGTTGGTTATTTTGGTAAGAAGGGCTCTTATTAACATATTTTTGATATGAAAAAGGAAATCTGGCGTTGTTGAAATTGTCGACATCGTCTATCCAATTGTTTTTTGTAAGTGGTTAAGGATAGAGCATATTAAATATTTAATTATTTATTAGTGGGTTCCTTTATTAAGGAACTCTCATTTTTTTGTGGAAAAATTCATATTGGTTTTACATTAATTAGCAGCCCAATTTCAATTAAGTGTTAAGAAAACATCTTTTCCTCACAAAATCTACATATTTTTTGGCTATAATGCTAAAAGGTGAAATATGTCAGGATATTAACATTCATTTTGCTCACTCAAATCTTTTCCATAAGCGATTAGAAATGAATATAAAGAGGTGGTTGTATTGAATAAAAAAGTGAAGTTAATGATCGTATTCGGTCTCTTCTTCGGTGTAATAGGAATGTTGGTTTACACCAGTATTGGTAATGCTGCCACGTTCTATATGACTGTGGATGAACTGGAATCCAAACAAGAACAGGCTATAGGAAAGCCAATCAAGGTTAGCGGGAAAATTGTAGGTGAGTCGATTGAATTTGATCCAGATAACATCCTACTAACCCTCGAATTGCGCGGAGAAGATGGCAGTAGCTATCGCGTCCCAATCCAGTACGAAGGAGTAAAACCTGACACATTAAACGATGGTTGGGAAGCTATCGTTGAGGGGGAGCTAACATCAGATGGTACATTAATAGCCTCAGAATTGTTGGTTAAATGTCCCTCTAAATACGAAGCAATGGAGGAAGAAGGAGAAGAATTTCCAGCTAATCATCTTGAATCAAATAAACAACAAGAAGGAGGTTACGAATAATGGGAGAAATAGGCCGTTGGTCCCTTATCTTTGTCTTATTCATCGTTGCTTATGGAATAGTTTCACATTTAATAGCAATTCGAACAGGTAGTGAACGATGGCTTAAAAGCGCGAAACGATCCGTGCTTATATTGGCAGGACTAACAACATTAGCATCAGGCTCTTTAATTTATTTACTAGTTACAAGTAACTTTGACTATGAGTATGTTGCTCAATATTCAAGTTCTGATATGTTGCTATTTTATAAGATTTCAGCATTTTGGGGAGGCAATGCAGGTTCTTTACTCCTTTGGTTATGGATTCTTAGTATTTATACCGCATTAGTAACGTGGTCCAAACATAAAGAAAGCAATAATTACTTACCGTGGGTTTCTATTTTTTTATTAGTTATCAATCTATTTTTTGCTTTTGTTCTCAATACGATTGAATTTCCCTTTGCCTCAAATCCTGAGGAAATGAATGAAGGGAATGGACTGAATCCACTTTTACAAAATCCTGGAATGGCAGTTCATCCGGTTACCCTTTATTTAGGATATATCGGATTTGCGATTCCTTTTGCCTATGGAATGGCAGCACTAATGCTAAGAAAGGTGGATGCAACCTGGTTGAAAGTAACCCGACGTTGGACTTTAGTTTCGTGGTTATTTCTTAGTATGGGGATAATCTATGGTTCTCAATGGGCCTATGTTGAATTAGGTTGGGGAGGCTACTGGGCTTGGGATCCGGTAGAGAATGCCTCTTTACTTCCTTGGTTGACAGGGACAGCCTTTCTCCATTCGGCGATGATTCAGGAAAGAAAAGGAATGATGAAAAAGTGGAACATTTCACTAGTAACTGCGACGTTTCTTCTTACCATTTTTGGCACCTTTCTAACGCGTAGTGGATTACTGTGGTCAGTTCATGCGTTTGCAAATGGACCTATTGGAGCTTATTTTTTAGGTTTCATTGGACTATTACTGGTTGGTTCATTAGCGCTGATTTCATCCCGTTGGTCGTTACTAAAGGCAGATGGTCAATTTGAATCAGCCGTGTCAAAGGAAAGTAGTTTCTTAATTAACAATCTTTTACTAGTCGTATCTGCATTTACCATTTTTCTAGGCACCGTCTACCCGGTTCTTTCTGAAGCAGTAACAGGTTCAAAAGTGATGGTCGGAGCCCCATATTTTAACCGAGTTAATGTCCCTATTTTTATCGCATTAATATTGGCGATGGGAATTGGTCCTGTTTTGGCGTGGAAACGATCTAGCCTTAAGTATTTAAGAAATAACTTAATTATTCCGGTAATGATTGCGTTGATTGTTGCAATTCTTCTATTTGCTGTAGGTGTCGATAGCTGGAAGGCTGTGTTATCCATCACCAGTGCCTTATTCGTTCTGATGACTATCATATTGGAATTTTCAAAGGCAGTACAAGCAAGGATGAAAGCAACCGGTGAAGCGCTAATTCGCTCTTTCTTCATGTTGTTTGTGAAAAATAGAAGACGGTATGGAGGTTATGTAGCACACCTTGCTGTTATATTCATTGTGATTGGGTTTACTGGGGCTAGTGCATTCTCGGTTGATTTACAACGCAGTTTTGACATTGGTGAAAAACTAGAGATCGGAAAATATTCCTTAGAATATCGTGGTCTTGGTGAAACCGCTACGGATTTAAAGCGTACAGTCTACGCAGAATTTTATGTTGAGAAAGACGGAAAAGAACTGGGTGTGATCCGCCCAGAAAAAGTCGATTACACAAATGGAAGTCAAATGACAACTGAAGCATCGGTTGTTAGTTCCATTCAAGAAGACCTGTTCGTTGTTTTAAATGGATGGGTTGAGGAGAATGAAAAAGCAATTATTCAAGTGAAAATATTCCCTCTTATGTCTTGGGTTTGGTTTGGTGGTTATCTTTTGATCCTAGGATCATTAATATCGTTATGGCCAGAAAGACTTCGGAAAGTTAGAGAAATTCCACGGTTAAAAATAGAGTCGGTGCAATATGATAGATAAATTTAAAAAGTCATTTTTGTATTTTGCCGTACTGTGGATCGTTGTTACTTTTCCACGAAAGATTCTAGCATTTAGTGATAAGGTTTCTGTGTCAAGAAGTGATGTGTTAAATGTGGCCAAGGAGATCCATCCTCCAGGTTGCTTAGACTCTCGAACTGCTGATTACTGTCAATTGTCTACTGCGTTTGAAGTTAGAGGGGAAATCCGCGATTTACTTGAACAAGGCATGAACAAAGGACAAGTAATTGACAGCTTGGTTCAAAAATATGGAGAACGTATCTTAGCTGCTCCTACTACAGAAGGCTTCAATATAATCCCTTGGGTCCTTCCAGGTGTTAGTGTTCTATTAGGTAGTTTCTTGGTTGGATATCTCATTTACAAGTGGGCAAAAAAGAAACCAAGCGAATCTCCAGAAAATAAGTCCCAATCTCCTATTTCAGAGGAGGATGAGTTACAGATTAACGAAGAATTAAAAAATTGGCTATAGGAGGGATAGGGATTATGTCAACACTAGTTATTATCGTCATAGGGTTATTCATACTAATGACACTGCTTTCTCCCTTTTTTTTGAGAAAATCAGAACATCAGAGTGCAATAGAACAAGAGAACGATGGACAAGAGAAAGAACACATTTTTTCCCAGTTGGCTGATCTGGAGTATGACTACCAAATGGGAAAATTGTCTGAAAGTGATTTTAACAAAACGAAAGCAGAATTAACTGTTAAAGCTGCAAGGTTTGTACAATCGAGTGGAAGTAAATTAGAACAGGTTTCATATAGGGTAGATAATGAGATTGATCGTGCATTAGATAAACAAGGATTGGAGCCTAAAAAGGAGGGTGCTTATGAAAGGTAAACAAACCTCTTATGTTCTAGTCGTTATAACCATGCTGATGCTATTTATTTCGCCCATCCAATCGTTTGCAGACGGAAAATATCCAGTGCGAATTACAAATCAAAGTATGGTCGTATTTCCAATAGACGAAACTACAGTCCAAGTTGTTCAAAGTATGTATTTTGAAAATAGGGGGACGGAAAAAGAAAAGCAATTACCAGTCTATCTTCCTGAAAACTATGCTGATCTGGAGCTGGGTGAAGGGATGATAGAAGGAAATATTGAAGAAACAAAAAAGGGAATCGTCGATATAACTGGACTTGCTGGTGGTAAGGAAAAACAACTCGTTGTTACTTATAAAATGCCGATGTTTAATAGTATTTCTCAATGGGCGATTGAACAATCTTATGTTACGGAACAAATCCAAGTGGTCATCCAACCCGGTGTTCTATCATTTACAGCAAATGACTTAATGACACAGTCTGACTTATTCGAAATGAATGGACGTGAGTTTCGCCGCTTTACGCGTGTAGACGCTCATCCTGATGAGCCATGGAACCTTTCTTTTCGATTATTGAGCACATCTAATCAAGAGGGGCAAGAGGAAACGATTGCTACGACAGAGGTAGGTGCAAAGTATACGGAAGATGGTCTGAAGATTATTGGCGGAGAAGGTTTTGGTTATGGAAAAGCTCTTTTTACCATTGTTATTATCATCATAGCACTTGCTGCTGCATTAATCGGGTTAAAACGGGATCTACTTAAAACAACGGGTAACCACCGAAAAGTAAAAAGATCGTGGCTCGTGGATGAAAAGAAAATGTTGCTCCAAGAAATCGTACAGCTGGAAAAAGACTACCGCACCGACTTAATTACAGACAGTAGGTATGATACAACAAAAACAAAAATTCGTGAGCATCTTATAAGAATTACAATGGAACTAGAACAGGAGTCTCATGGATAATGAAATTACAAGATGTCAATCTAATATTTAATGAAAAGGATGTACTTCGATTGATTGACTTGCACTGGCGGCAAGGGGAGACTATTGCTTTAATGGGTGCCAATGGAGCGGGAAAGTCTTCCTTGTTAAAAGTGTTGGGTAACTTAGTCAAACCAAGTTCGGGTAAAATGGAATATCCGAATGGTTCTATACAAAAATGGAAAGATTCACTAGGAATCGTGTTTCCAGATACTTTTTTATATGACTCTTTAACTGCATGGGAAAACCTAGACTTTTATCAAAAATTATATGGCAGAATCGATAAAGCGAGAGTAGCACAAGTTCTAAAACAAGTGGAGTTATCTCATGTACAACACGAGCTTGTTAGCTCCTATTCAAAAGGCATGAAACAACGTCTATCTATAGCAAGAGCACTTGTTCACTACCCAACCCATTTACTTTTAGATGAACCTTTTGACGGCCTTGATTTTGAATCAAAAAAGATTTTTGAGCAACTGTTATTGCAAATGCAAACAAAGGGTACAGGCTATATTTTAGTTAGTCATGACAGTGAACATGCGTGGAAGTTATGTGATCGGGCAATTCTTATGCATAAAGGTAAAATTGTATTAGAAGAAAAGTGTACGAAAGAGGCCTATGTTGATTTTATAAAACGGTACATGCTGATCGTTAGGGAGAACCATCATGACATTTATTAAACAGGTTAGTTTAATTTTAGTTCGAGATTTACGGATTGAGTTCAGAAGTAAATCCCTGCTTTTGTCGATGGTTATCTTTGCACTGCTTTTCCAAGTGTTCCTTCAAATTGTCTTTAATGCTAAGACACAGGCTATCCAAATGATTGCACCAGGTATTTTGTGGTTGCCAGTATTGTTGTCAGCTATGCTAGGGTTCAATAAATATGGCTCTGCGGAAAAAGAAAACGGGGCGTTAGCGGGATTATTAATGTCTCCTATTGATAAAGGGGCACTATTCTTAGGAAAACTAATTGGAAATTATATTTTGGTTTTTATTGTCATTGTCACGTCCGTTCCTGTTTTCTTTTTATTTTTAAAACAGCCATTTCCTGCTTCCATTGGACTGCTTATCACTACCCTTTTATTAGGTAGTTGGGGGTTCGTTGCAATAGGTGTGTTTTTTACTACATTGGCACAGTCCAGTAGTATTACAGAGCTACTTGTTCCGATTATGATTTTTCCATTGGCAGTCCCATTATTTTTAGCTGTTGTGCAGTTAACGGAAATAGCATTATATCCATCCCTCGGAATGGGAGAAGACTTATGGCTATTACTATTAGTCGGATATAATCTTATTTTTACCGTTACTCCTTTATTCTTATTTGATCTATTGCTGGAGGTTTAGGATGATACAAAAATATTTAAATCCATTGAAAATGACTTTAACTGTAATAACAGGAATTTTAATACCCATTCAATTGTATATGTCGTTTCTGTATGCCCCAACAGAGAAATTTATGGGTCATATCCAACGAATAATGTATTTTCACGTTCCAAGTGCATTTGTTGCTTTTGCAGCATTCGGGATTGTTTTTGTAGCAGGAATCATGTATTTATACACAAAAAATAAAAAATGGGATCACCTTGCCCTATCGTCAGCAGAGATTGGGGTTGTATTTACCACCTTTGTCCTTATTTCTGGTTCTCTGTGGGCGAGACCGGTATGGAACGCATGGTGGGTCTGGGATGACCCGCGTTTAGTTACCTCTTTAATCTTATGGTTTATGTATATTGCTTATTTGATGATTCGAACATCTGTAAAGGGAGACGAACGTCTTCGAAAGTTTGCTGCTATTTTTGGAATTATCGGCTTTATCGATGTACCTCTCGTTTATTTTTCTGTCAAATGGTGGAGAACGATACATCCTAAAGTGATTGACGAACAAGGGGTTCACATGCCTCCTGAGATGGCACAAACGTTATTTTTTAGTGTCATTGCGTTTTTCTTTCTTTTTGTTACTATCCTGTTTTATCGATTCACGCTTGAGACCCAAAAAGAAAAAATAACCAAATGGAAAAACAATTCTCTGCTAGAAAGAAAGGAGTAAAGATAATGACTTATTTATTTGTGGGAGTATTGATATTGTGGGCAGGGATATTAACCTATATGGGACGATTGTTTAGTCAACAAAAAAAGGTTTCACGCCAGTTAGAAAATCTAAAACAATAGCTACTTATATGTGTCGGAGAATAAGAAGGGAGGAGAAGAATTGGTTCGAAAACTTATTAGAATAACTACCCTAATTCTTATCCTAGCAGGATTTGCTTATGCAGCAATTAGTTTAGGGAAAAATTCAACAGCTGCAGAAGTAGGAGACCCAGCACCGGACTTTACCTTAGAAGATATGGACGGAAACATGATTAGTCTATCTGATTATAGAGGAACGTTTGTTGTTCTAAACTTTTTTGCATCCTGGTGTCCGCCTTGTAGAGAAGAAGCACCGGAACTACAAGTCTTTGAAGAACAGCATGGGGACCAAGCAAAATTATTGATTCTTGATCGAGCAGAACCAAAGGTAAATGTACAAGAATTTATCGATGAATTTAATTCTACGTCTACCTATCTTCTTGATTATAACGATTCCATGGCGAAACCGTATGGTGTAAGAGGGCAGCCAGAAACTTTTTTCATTGATGAGGAAGGAATTATTCGATATCACCATATTGGTCCAATGACTACGGAATTTATGGTCGATACGGTCAACATGTATAGAAAGACACCTTTAAAATGATTAGAAATAGTTTGATTTCGTTAGATACAATGAATGAGGTATATCATGAATGTAGACTTGTATAATCAACTGATTGGACAGTTTAAGTTAATTACTGAACCGTTATGGGAGTTATATGGCTCCTATAATGGTTATTCAGGCTTTCCCATTTTAGGAACCATTTTATTAGGTTTGATCGGAAGTACATACCCTAGTCAAATCGCGTATCATCTTGGTGCGATTACATATATAACCAGTCAAATGAGATATAAATCTAACTGGCTAGATACAGTGATAAGCTTTTTTATGGGTAAGTTAGCAGGTGTTTATCTTATTATAGGCATTTATCTCTGGTCAGAAGGGGATTGGTTAGAAGCATTTTTAAACGGGATAAGAAATTTAAGTATACCATTATATCTATTGTTAAGTATTTCTTTTTTTAAGGCTACAAATAGAACGAAATCTTTGTCTTTTTATAAGGGATTTTTAATTAGTTTCATGTTATCTCTTATTATGGATCCAAAAGTATTTTCGATTATAAATTTGTTCACACCCTGGATACTTAACGAATCGTTATTTTTGGGATGGATTCTACCCTTTCTCTATGTATTTGCATCATTTGTTCCAATTTTTATTTTTAGTATTTTAGGGTACGGATTTAATTTAGACATTTTCTTAAAGAAAAATTCTACAAAAAAACAAATGCATTACTTTTTCGGGTTTGCATTAATTATTTTAGCATTCAATCAATTATTTCTTTATTGGTTCTAATAGTCATTGAATAAAAAGGAGTGAGATTTACATGAATATGCTACGGATAGGAAAGACCCTATCCCCACTAATAATGCTACTTACAATGATTTTTGTTTATAGTTCACCAGTACAAGCACATTCATCATTAAAGGACACGTTCCCTAAAGGAAATGAGGTTCTTAAAGAAGCACCTTCTAACATCGAAGTTTGGTTTCAAGATCCAGTAGTCATTCACACGGATTCTATAAAAATAGAAGATTCAAATGGCAATCAAGTCTCTATAACAAAAAATAAACTAGATTCCACAGACGCTAGACATATCATAACCAAGTTAAAAGAAGAGTTAGATCCCGGAAAATACACGGTAAAGATCAATGTAATTGCTCAGGATGGGTTTGTCATTGAAGAGGATTTTAGATTCACCGTTGAAGGGTCAGTAAAGTCGGAATCTAAGGAATTAAAATTAGTAAAATCAAATATATCTGATGGGGAAATTCATAGGGGCTCTCCAAAACAAATAGAGCTATGGTTCAATCAACCTGCCGAAGTAACAGCATTTGGTATCTTTGATGACAACCACCGACCTGTTGGAACAAAAGAATCTGAGATTGATCCCAATAACCCGCAACATATAACTATTCCAATTTCGGAAAAGCTTTCTTCTGGATCATATCAGATAACTTGGTATGCGGCTCCGGTTAATAAAGGCGGGCAGACAATACAAAGTGACAGAGTAGGTGTTTATTATTTTGCTGTTGATGAGTTCTCATCAATGACACCAATTGGAAATAATAACAGTTCCATTGATTGGAATACATTTAATTTTTCTTTTGGACTTAAACAAATAGCATATTGGTTCACGTTTATTGGTTTAACAGTTTTGTTCGGAATATCATGGTTTTATTCCATTGTCATGAGAAACCGTATGGAACAAACTAGACATAACAAAGTAAATTTACTATTTTATTTTTTGAGTTTAATAGGGATAGTATTACTAATCATTCACCATAGACTAGACCTTTCTGAGTTGTCGATAAAAGAATTCCTATCAATAAAATTTTCATGGATTCCCATTGTTCAACTAGTCCTCATTACCATTGGGATGTGGATTAAAAAAATGCGCCCATTCTTATTGGGTTTGGCATTAATATTGTGGCCATTTATCATTGGTCACGCTTCTTATCCACGTTACGGTGGTTATATTACGATGGTTGTGACGTCACTACATGTTGTTGCTGTTGGGATATGGATGGGAGGGCTGTTTGCCTTAATTGCAAAGCCAAAACACCAAGATGCCGGGGAGTGGTTTAAGAATGTAGGGCCTGCATTCTCTAAATGGGCTTTGGTTAGTGTAATAGTAATCATATTTTCAGGTATTTGGATGACGGTTGAATTCCTTCCATCGTTTTCTATTAAAAGTCTAGTAGAAAGTGAATGGGGTAGGTCCTTACTGATTAAAACAGTGCTGTTTTTATTACTAGTCATTATAGGGTATATTCAAAGAAAAACGGTTAAAAAGCTTGGGTCAAAATTAGCTCCCTCCTTTTTTAAAAGAGTTAGAACAGAAATTATATATGGTGTAATCATTTTCTTTTTTGCGGCTACTTTAGTTGCGGCTAACCCCAGTACAGCTGAACAAGGGGTTTATAAAGAAACAACAAAACAACAAGAATTGGATTTGAGTGTGGAAATTACCCCTTTAGAAATGGGCTTAAATACGATTACTTTAGATTTCAAGAATGATCCTAAAATTCGTAATGTAAAAGTAGAACTAAGTATGCCACCAGACTGGAGAATCGAAAACAATGCGTTTAAAGTAGAGAAAGGAGTATATAAATTAACCGGAAATCTACTTCATGCGGCGGGAACGACGAACATGAAGGTGAAGGTTCTTATGGAAAGTGGGGAAGAAATGCAAACCCCTTATAGGATTGTTGTACCTGGTGAAGTAAGGTTTAATGAGTAATATCCGGAAGTGGTTCATTATTATTTGTTTGGTCAGAATGGTATTTATTTTTAATAGTTAAGAGCAACCTGAAACAGCCTCAGCTAGTGCAAAGGGCTGATTCAGGTTGCTTTAAAGTTTCAAGATTATTAAAAAGGTAAATCGCCGTATAGCATATCCTCAATCTCCTGAGGATCCTTAATTCTATTGATTAGATAATCTAAACTAATATCCACTTTTGAAGACGTTTCAATGGCTTTGATTAAATGCGTACAATCTGTTATAAGTTTATCTGTATCGGTATTCACATTTTTAAACTCTCTTATTATATGACGTATTAGTGAATCGTATGATTCAAAATAGGTGAATGCATTATCTCCTTTTCTGAATTTGTAACATTCCTTCATGTAATTCCATTCTACTAGACAGTAAATATTCTTAGTTTCGATGTTAACTTCAAAATTAAATCTATTATCATATTTGCAAGTGTGTTTTCTAATAGAAAATGGCTCTGGAAATATATCTTCAATTGTGTCCATAACTATTGCTTCAACTTCTGGAACCGTTATGTTATTGAAAAATTCATAGTACCCAAATTGAGTATATAGATAATGTGTATCAATATACTTTTCCAATAATTTACCATCAGTTATTTTAATATCCAAATTAAAATAATCAATAATATCTGCAATCCTTGACTGCAGTATTTACTTTATAAGAACCATCTTTAGAGTCAAAACGTTTTGCCCTGTTTTCTGGGTTTAGCAACTCAACCTCAGTAAAAGAGGTAAATAACACTCCCTCACTATTCGAGGTAGTTTTGTAATAGTGATGTTGAAATTTTCTCATTTCCTTGCAGAACTGGGTGTACGCTCCATAATCTGCAATCCCCCATGACTCCTCTAAAAGGAACATTGTCAAATCGTAAAAGTATGTAAAGCCGTACTTTGAATTATTAAAAACTATATGAATACCTTTCCCATTCTCATTCCATGAAAAAATATAATTGAATGCAATCTTGTCATTATATACGTAAAAACTATAGGAATGGCATAAACTATTGTGTTTTCTATCATGTAAAATAGTGGAAATATCACTATTTTCTTCTTCTTTCCTTAAATAATCCTCGAAACTAATGCCGCTGTCATAATGAAAATTAATGTACGTATTATGGTAATTTAGCAATCTAAGAATATTTAAGATAACATTCTCTATACCTTTTTCGTTAATCTCTCCTAGGTTTTCTTTAGAAAGGACCAAATGAGGGGAGGGGAATACATTTGGTGAATTCTCCTTTTCACTTTTATAAAGCCAATCTCCATCTAACCAAAATACAATCTCTCCACTCTGGATTTCTAAAAGAAGTTGTTTTAATTCCTCAATCCTCTCTAAAGTTACCATCCAGTCGTTTTTGCTTAATTTTTGTTTTTCTGCATGATTTGTCATAATCATCTACCTCCTTTAAATTTGTGGTAGGCTAATTATAAATAGTGTTGTGATGGATTGTTTTAATCATTATGGTAATGCCCTACAATTTATTTATAAAACAAAACAGTTATTGAATCAAATCTATAGAATACTAATTTTATTTTTTGCAGCTATGCACCGCTGCTATCTAGATTTTTACTAATCTCCTAGAATGGTAAATCGTCACTCCACAATTTCCACTGTTCATAATTTGAAATAAATTTAACCAGATCTTTGTATTCACTAGTATCATTAGAGTCTTTACATATTGCATAAGCCAGTTTTTCAATTTTGTTATAGTAAAAATCTTTTTTATCATTACCTTTTGTTTCGTTGGTAATTGATAGAAGATACTTAATTAATGATTCAGTATTACTGAAGTATTTACACTCCTCATTAAATGCATTGGCTTTAAAGCATTCTTCCGAATAATTCCATTCAATAAGGTAATCTTTGGCTAGAGAAATTTTATAACTATTTGTATATATGCATTTCTCTTTCATTATTTCAAATGGTTCTAAAGGATTATCCTCTATATGCATTAACATAATATACGCAAGGGCTTCATTATCATCATTCTCATATCCGTAAATACGATCGTGCAAGAAAAATATAACCCTCATATCAATATACTTTTCTACATTGACGTTTTGTGGAATAGGAATATCTAAAGAAAAATGGCTAATGAAATCGGATATTTTTGAATAATTTCCATGTCGTTCCCAAGGATACTCATTTTTGACCATGATTTCCTTAGTAGGTCTTAAAATGGGCGATATAGAATCAGTTATTGAATTGCAATAATAATCTTCAAACTTCTTTATTTCTTCCCAAAATAAAGGGAAAGACCGGAAATCATGAGGCAACTTTTTCGACAGGTCAAAAAGATAGTTGATTATATGTCTAATATCTTTAGCGAATCCAATTGTCCCATCACCTAGTTTAATTAGCAAATAACGATTAGAACTTTCCCACATTATTGTGCATTTAAAATCAAGTTTTCTGCAGGCAAACACAAAATGGTAGGAATGTAATTGATTTATGAATAAACCGTTCTGTAAAAAACTATTGCTATCAGTATTTTTCCTTTTTAAAGGATATTTACGAACACCTTGATCTTTTAAAGGGTGATCTAAACCAAAAATTAAATGACATATACTGTAGAGCGAACTGTCAATTGTATCTTGGCTAATATGGCGAAGGTCATTCTTTGTAAGAATATACAAGGGTTCTCCGTTATCCCTGCTTGGTTCATTTCCTTTACTACAAGTCCATGAACCGTCTGACCATAATCTAACCTCTTCGGTTGTTTTTGACAACAATGCTTTTTTAAGTTCCTTTACCTGCTTCAACGTACAAATCCAATTATTACTACACTTTTCATCAAAACTTCTTTTTTCTTTTATCAAATGAATCAACCTCCTTAATGTATGTGGTAGGCTGATTATTATTGTTATTCTGATGGGATATTTTAATCGTTTTAGTAATGACCTACAAACTATTTATAAAACAAATAATAATGTGAATCAAATCTATAGAGCTCTTTTTTTGATCTGTTTTTGCAGCTATACAAACTTTTATAGTAATAGAGCATGTTAGTTTCGGCCTATATAATCATATTAAAATTTTCATAACGTTGATTTTAGGGGCAATTTAACCGTAAATATTAGTGCGTTTAACAGGTTTTACCGTTCTCGTATGGAATATCATCATGATAAAATTCCATACGAAAGAGGGAGAGGAAATGAACAAAAAAACAGAAGCAAGAATTGTCTATACTGATGATAGTATGGTTTTGGCACAGAGTGACCAGTATTATGTTTCGGTAGTAAAAGTTAACAATTTCATAAGTGACAGTAATTATGTAGTAATTGTTAATGAGGAAGACCTACAAGGTGAGCAAAGGGATGTTATATTGCAAAGGTTTCTCAATACCGGCCACCTTGCTAGATTTCTATTATCTGTGGTCCCGGAATACTTTGTGGAGAAAAAAATTATTAAAGAAACCTATGATGCCATTCAGGTGTTAATTGCCAGAAAAGATTGAGGTTTGGTTCCTAGAAACAAGGGATTCGGCTTGGTAAATATAAGTTAATAGTGTAGATAATTTACTCTAGAAAGGGAGATTTACATGGATAAGTATAAAGATCGAGTACTACAAGAAGACAATTTGGTTTATTCATTTTTCGGTGATTACAACATTGTCATTTCTAAGGAAACTGGTTATGGATGGATGGGGAAAAGTTCATCTGAGCCACTCTTTTATGTCATGATAGAAAAAGATATGGGAGCAGAACGACAACAAGTATTACACTTAAGGGTTTTTACAACTATTGGATTAACAGTGAAATATCTATCCTCAATTTTATCGGATTATGTATTTGATGAAAGACTTGTAGAGAGTATAATAAGTACAACAAACCGATTAGCGTTTGAAAAGATAAGTAAGGGATAATCCCTTGCTTATTTTTTGGGTTATGAGTGACAGTGAGCTACAGCATCTTAAGATGTTTCTTTCCCGCTAAAAGCATGTAAACATGATAAAACGATCTAGATATTTAACAAGATTTATGACTATTGACAAAGGAAAAGTTACTTAAATGTTTAATTGTTCATGTGGAAAGGGGGAATCTACATGAATAATGATTTTATATGGCAAGACGACATTGATTTTCGCGGTATTGTTGTTCGACTAGCAATTTTAAAGTTTGATGATAGTGATAAATATGGTGCTTGTATTGCACAAATGTTTGAAGATGAGTTTGTTATGGTGGAAGCAGCGATTTTTAATGATTTTCTTGATGCTAAAATTTTTCTTTTAGAAAATGTTATTAAAGGTAACTTGATTAAATTGGAAAGCATAAAGGATACTATAAAAGTGCTTCAGCAATAGACTGATATGAAAGGAAATTAGTATGGGTAACGGGAATATTTAATAAATAAAGGGCTGTCTTGTCAATTAAAGACAGCCCTAAGTTATGGGTGAAACACTTGAACTTATTCGACAGGAGATAACTCACTTTCTGTTACCCATTTATGATTTGTCACCTTTTCACCGCCAGTTGTTGGCATATAATCTCACATATATATTGTAGTTTCTTTGGCTGAATCAATTTCTGAAGTTGCACCGTCCATTCCCTCCATATGGGTTGCATCTATTGTTACTTCTGTACCGGGTTCTAATGGTTCTTCGCCAGCTTCTGCAATTTTTTCATGGATGACCCATTTATGATTTTTAACTCTTTCTCCACCATTTGTTGGGGTGTAAGAAACGGTATAGACTGTGGTATTATATGCGCCTACAATAGTTGCTTCAGCACCTTTCATACCTTTCATGTGATCTGAGGTTATAATCGCTTTACGTCCAACTTCATAGGTTGGATTTTTAGCAACTGTTAGATTTTCAGGAACCTCCCCTGACCCAGAATGATCCATCTCCATATGTTCATCTGAACCAGATTCCATTTCCATTTCCGTATCTTGATTTTCTTCTGGAGTAGTTTCATCATTATTTCCAGAACACGCTGATAACGTAAATGCTGCGATTACAGAAACCATTCCAACCATTATTTTTTTACCTTTCATCTTTATGCTCCTTTCATTCTGCATTTCATGAATAATCTACCCCAAAAGTATGCAAATTTTTTGCAGTGTTTATGACATCTTTATTAAATATTATTTCTCAATTAATTATTTTTTAGATAACCTTACTACATGCAAAGTTTCTTGATAAATTATCTGTATACTAGTGGAAACTGTCTAAGAGGGTGGCAAAATGCACTTTATGCATGGATATGGTTCATATTGGCCAATTAGATGTAAAAGGTATGACTTGTGGCCATTGTAAAATGTCTGTTAATGGCGCACTTACAGATTTAGATGGTGTAAGTAATGTAGAAGTAAACCTAGAAACTGGTAAAGTTGAAGTGACCTATGACGAGAACAAAGTAGATACTGAAAAATTGAAAGAAGCAGTAGAAGATCAAGGATATGATGTTGCTTAATACAATTAAGATAGGAGCTTGGAATGAATCCAAGCTCCTTATTTTTTTAATCTGATAACCACAATTTTGACACCGCTTCTTCTTTATCCTCTTCATTTGGGGCAGAGTATCTGATTACCATATCAGCGTTTGCATGCCCAGATAATGACTGTACTAGACTAAAGTCTTCACCATTGCGTACTAGTTTTGTGATAAAGGTGTGACGCAATGAATGTACATTTATTTCATATTTTTCAAAAATATGTTGAACTGTACGTTCTGATAATCTTATATTTCGATTGGATAGAAACAATGCCTCAATTGAATCATCCCTTGTTTCTAGGTACTTTGTTATCGCTCTTCGTACTTCCGATGATAAAGGAAGTTGTCGTTCATTGTTCCCTTTACCAAAACGAACTGTTAAGTTTCCTTTTCTTTCACTAATATCAATATCATTACGATTCAGATTGATAAGTTCATTGAGCCTAATCCCGGTATTAATTAAAATCTGTGCAATTGCGAAATTTCTTTCGCTACCGGATCGATCAATTTCCCTGATGATTTTGTTAACCTCATTCCTCGAAAGTGCTTTTGGTGCCTGATTTAGAATGTTAGGTGGGGTAATGACTGAGATATCCTCAATAGCATCTTCTTTTTTCGCCCAGCGACTAAAATGTTTTATTGCACTCCAATTTTTATTTATTGTTGTAGCTGAGTAACCTTTGCTTACTAGGTAATCAATGTACTGTTGAACGTCAGTTCGAGAATATTCTTCTAAATCTGTACCTGCACCATTTAGCCATTCATCAAACTTTGACAGACAAAACATGTAAGTTTTGATTGTTTGTTTAGATTTTCCCCTAAGTCCTTCTGAATGATTTGCGTCTAACATAAAATCACCTCATTTTAGAGTTAAATAATTCCACGACAAAATTTTCTTGAGTTAATGGTCACTTTTAGGGCCTTATCAAATAAAAATAAAGCCAACTATTGCGTAGAATAGTAGTTCCACGACATTTTTCCACGACATCACCAACCTTTCTTTAGTAGAGTTTTTTCATCATCATGATTCAATTTTAGAAGTCAAAATCCTGTAAAAAGTAAACTTATCTCATAAAATACTTACCCTAAAAATTTGAAAAGAAATTACAGGTCAAATATTATGTAGCTGTAACCATTGAAGATATAGTTAAGGGGAGTTGATAATAAGACCAATTAGAGAATTTTATTACACTATTTTTTATAACAACATGCTCCTCCTTTTGAGAGGAGGGATAAGATGGTTAAAGAGAAATGTATTTTAGAGGAAAAAGTAAATGTTTGCTTGGATCATGAAGG